>VBKQ01000221.1 GCA_005879505.1 Deltaproteobacteria bacterium | reverse complement strand
CGACCTTCCAGCTCCAGGTAGAGCCGACGCGGGATCCACGCGCGGTTCTGGGCGATGCCGTATCCGACGCCGGCGCGCAGCCCGGCTTCGCTGCCCGACTTCACGTCGAGGAACTCGCGGGCCGGCCGCGCGCGCACGTACGCGTTGGCGAGCAGATCGAGGCTCCCCGCCGGGACGGCTGCGAGGCTGCGGCCGATCGAGACCAGGGCCTCCGCGCGCACCCGGCCGTCGCTGGAAAGCGTCTGCGCCCGCGCAGTGGGAAATTCGAAGGACATCTGCGTGGCGAGATCGATTCCGGCCCATTCCTGCCGCAACAGCGCAAGCCGCGGGGTCAGGCGGATGTCGGCGAATCCGGAGAGCAGCTCGGGAGGGCCGCGCGAGGACGGTGGAAGCTGCGAGAGGTCGCCGCGTTCCGACACCGTCACCGGGACCTGGGCAGCGAAGGAGAGGGGTCCGATGAGATGGACCTGTGCGCCGAGCCATTGGGCAGCCCGATCGCGGACCACCGGACGCTCGGCGCCCGAGGCGCTTACGAACGTCAGCGGGTGGACCGCGTAGTCGGTCCAGGTCCGCAGCTCGAGACGGGACTCGCCCTCCACCGGTGGGCGGGCCCCTTCCACGGCTGCGAATCCATCGCCCCCGGCCGCTGGCCTGAATAGCGACACGTCGATGTTCTGCGCCCGCGATGCGGAAGGAAGGGCGGCCAACGCGAGAACACCGGCAACGAAGCCCTTCCGTACCCGCCGAGCCGCAAACAGCAGAGCAAGCACCGCGAGCAGCGGCGCTGGCGTGCCGCCGGTGGCGCATCCGCCGCGCGCGAAACCGGTCTCCACGATCGCGAAGCCGCTCGCGGCGGGGTCGCTCACGTTCTGCTCCGGGTCCGTCGCCAGCGCCGTCAGCTGATGGCTCCCGAACGCCAGATCCGCCGGCGGAAGCAGGGCCCAGCGCCCGTCCTGCGTGACCTGCGCGACGTAGGAAGCTCCGTCCAGCGAGATCTCAACCAGCGTGCCCGGCTGGGTATGGCCCGAGATCACGGGCCGGCGCTGCTCCACCTCGGTGCCGTTCGCAGGCGACTCGATCGTCGGAGCCGACGGCAAGGTGTCCGTCACGGTGAAGGCGACGGCCAGCGCCTGCAGCGACACATTGCCCGCCGCATCCGTGGCTGTCGCAGTGACGCTGTGCTCGCCCAGCGTCAGCGCGGCGCCGGCCGCGCACTGGAACGTTCCGGCTGCCGTGGCCGTTGCCGCGCAGACGTGTTCCCTCGTGCTCGCGTCGATCACGGCGACCGAAGATCCAGCCTCCGCAGTGCCGCTGAGCGTGGGTTCGCGCTTTCGCGTCCGCGACGGCGGCTGGTCGAGCACAGGAGCGGCGGGCGCCGTGGTGTCGATGACGAGCGCCCGGGCGGCACTGGGGTTGGAGAGATGGCTGAGCGGATCGGTCACTACCGCCTGGAAGAGGTATGCGCCATCCGCCAGCGCGGACGGCGGCCTGCAGCTCCACGCGCCGGAGGAGTCGGCCGTGGCCTTACAGACCTCCACCTCGCCGAGATGGACGGAGACGGCGGCCCCGGCCGGAGCGTGACCGGTGAGCGCGGGCGAAGTCTCGCGCGTCGGCGAGGCGGGCACGTCGAACGCCGGCGTCTTCAGCGTGCGCACGCTGAGCGGCACCGCGGCGGAGGGGCCGCTGTGGTTTCCCACCTGCGTCACCTGGAACGCCGTCAAGAGGTAGTCGCCGTCCGCTACCTGGGAGGCGGGCACGCAACTCCACGCCCCTGAGGCGCTGGCGGGCGCCGAGCACAGCAGGCGCGAGTAGCTGTCGATCACCGACACGCTCGCTCCGGCCTCGCCGGTGCCGCGGAACGTGATCTGCGGATTGTCCGTCGGGCTCGCCGGCGCTTGCAACGTCGGGGCAGCGGGCATGTGCGTGTCGATCACGAACGAGATCCTGGAGGCGTCGCTGACGTTTCCCGCCGCGTCCTGCTGTGTGGCGACGATCGAGTGCGCACCGTCGCCGAGCGGCTGCGGCGGCATGCAGGCCCAGGCGCCACCCGCGGAAACGGTGGCTTGGCAGAGCACGGTGGTGGTCTCTGCGACTGTGATGACAGCGTCGGGCTCACCTGTGCCCAAAAACGGAATCCTGGTGCTGCTGGTCGGAGTCGGGACCGCCGCCAGCGTTGGATTCGCGATCGACGTCTTCACCCTGAACGCGTTCGAGTTGCCCCAGGGCGTCGTCTCGTCTCCGTCGGACTCGTCGACGTCCACGCTCAAGACATGGGGTCCGTCGGCGAGCTTGTCGGTCAGCGCGCAGGCCCAGTTGGTCGAGCGGATTGGCGACACAATGCAGATCACCCGACCGTTCTCGGTGACCTCCAGGTAGAACCCGCGGTTGACCAGCTGCGAGCTCACGGTCCCCGTCAGGATCGGCTTCGGGTCGCTGTTCGGCGACGGCGTGTGATCGATCGTCGGAGCCGGATAGCGAGCGGTGTTCACCACGAAGTCGACCTGCTGCGAAACCGGACCACCGGAGCCGACTTGCGCGGTCCAGGTGTAGCCGCCGTCCGCGAGGGTCTGCTGGCAGGACCAGGTCTGATCCTTCAGGACGGCGCCTGTGCACGTGCGCGGCACCCTCCTGGAATCGAAGCTCGTCGCGGTGACCGACGCTCCGGCCGGGGCGCTGCTCCGTCCGAAGAACACCACCTTGTTCGCGCAGACGATCTCCGCCTGGCCCGGAGAGTCGGCGGTCGCCGCCGTGATGGCGCGGTCGCGCTCCTGGAAAACGAGGCTGGACGGATCGCGCGCGCCGCCGCAGGCAGCGGCGAGACACACGAAGAGGTATGAATGATCCCGGATGATGATCATGGCGCACTCCGCTCCCCCGACCGCGTCCTTTCACGACGGACCCGGACGTCCCAGAAGTGCCGCCAGTGTACGCCGTGTACCCGGGGATCCTACAAGCGACCACATTCGAGCACTCGTCGCGGGCGACCGAAGGTCGCTTAGCGACTATGGTTTTAGACTGTACCGGTTGTGAAGGCGTCCTAGAACGAGGCCGGTACGCTGACCTTCTGCACCACGTTGCCGGCCTTGTCGATCAACTGGAGATCGATGCTGCGGCGTCCCCGCGGCCCGGAAACGCGGCCGGTGGCCGTGAGCTGCGGATCGTTCGCCAGCTGGAACTGCGGCATTGCGTCGAGCGCCGCGCGCAGCTCGCTCGCGACCAGCGTCGCGAGCTCGGGCTGGGTCCCGGGTCCGGGCTGCACGGCCTCGACGCTGATCTTCAGCGGCATGGAGGTGAGCGTGTCGCCGTCCTCGATGTTTCCGCCGGCCTCGCGCTTGATGCGCCCGCTGCAACCGCTCCGCGACCAGCTATTGAGCAGGAACCAGCCCTTGCGCGCTTCCTGCTCGGTGACCTCGTCGCGGCCGGAGATCTCGAAGAACTCGCCCTTGAACGGTTCGCCGGAGTCGAACGAGCAGGAAGCCGTCCCGTTCGGCAGCGCGTTGAGGATCCTGCCGGTCAGCTTCGGGAACCGGAGCGCGAGCGAGCGCGCCGCCGCCTGCGCCCCATCCTTCACCTGCGCGGCGTCGAAATCGCCCAGGATGTCCGTCGATGCAGCCGCCTGCGAGGCGTTTGCGGGCGCGGGTCCGAGAAGCTTGTCCCCGAGGCGCCGCGCCAGCTGCTTCGCCCCTGCCTCGATCTGTTCGTCGGAGCCCACCTTCAGCGTCTCCGCGAACGCCACCTGCGCGCTGGTAGAGTCGAGCGCCCGCAGTGAGATCACGTAGCTGCGTCCCTTGGTACCGACGGTCCCGAGCACGATCCAGCGCGCGCCGACGAGCTGCGCGACCTTGATCTGGACCTCGTCGCTCATCACGCCGGATTGCGCGAGCATCTGCTCCTTCATCACCTTGGCGATCTGTTGGCGCTCCACCACGCGGAAGCGGCCGTCGCCGACGAGCTGGTCTGTCAGCGCGTCGTTCATCTCCGACGCCATCTCGGCCTCCGCGTTTCCACGCGCGGTCACTTCGGCGATGGCGACGGTGGCCGGTCCACCCTGCGCCTGCGCAAAAGCTGCCGGGGACAGTGAAAGGAGAGCCGCAAAGGTGAGGAAATTGCGCATGTGCCATCCCGCGGAAGCGTTTCTTCCTGCTACCGTGGACGGGCGGTCGCCGCAAGTTGGCCACCGCCGCGGGAACGGTCCGAGAAGTTGACCCTACCGCGAGGCGGGTGCTAGCGATCGGAACGCGCAACCTGCGCAAGTACCTTGGGGAAATCGACCATGAAGAATCCCGTTCTCGGCGCGATCGGTGCAGTGCTCGTCTGCGCCTGCGGCACCGTAGCCGTGCGCGTTCCGGTGATGAAGCCGGCCGAGATCAACATGGCTCCGTACCAGAGCGTCGCCATCGGCGAGATGACGGGCGCAGGCAACCGGCCGATGAGCGATTCGCTGGAGGAAGCGCTGGTGAACACCAACCGCTTCACCGTGGTCGATCGCCAGCACATGGCGCAGGTGATGCGAGAGCTCCAGCTCTCCTCCACCGATCTGGCGGACCCGAGGGCGGCGGCGAAGCTCGGCAAGGTGGTGACTGCGGGCGCCTTGATCTTCGGGGACGTGCAGAGCAGCTACCGCGAGCAGCCCAACGAGTCGCGCTACCAGGATGACAAGAAGGTCTGGCACACCTGGTACTCGATCAAGGGCGAATCTTACGTCCGCTCGACGTTCAAGGTGGTGGACGTGTCGACCGGCCGGCTGATCGTCGCCAAGACCTACGAGGAGAGGCGCGACGATACCAACCGCGCGCTGGATCGCCGCCCGGAATCGATCGATCGCATCGCGCTGGAAAACGGCGCGCGCCGCGCCGTGATCGAGCGGTTCATGAAGGCGATCGTTCCGCACCAGGAATACCAGTACGCGCATTTCCAGAAGGACTCAGACATTCCCCAGCTCGAGGGCGGCATCGGCTGGGCGGAGCGCGGCGACTGGAAGAACGCGCAGAGCACGTTCAACGACGCGGCCCAGGCGGCGGAGAAGAACGTGAAGCTGAAGGCCGGCCAGGTCGCGAAGTGCTACTGGAACCTGGGCCTTTCCTACGAGTACGCGGGCGACTACGAAAAGGCCGAGGCGATGGTGAACAAGGCCTATTCGCTCTCCAACGAGCGGGAGATGCTCGCGGAGATCGACAACATCCACCGGCTGCAGGCCGACGCGAGGAAGCTGGCGGAGCAGAACGCGGCGCCCGAGGTCAGCCTTGCGAAGTAGGCTCCTCGCTCTCACCGCGCTCGCGCTCGCCTGCGGCGGCGAGAAGCCGGCGGTGAAGACCAGCTCTTCGCCCAGACCGCCCGCCTGGCTCGCGAAGGCGCCATCGTCGCCGGAGGCCCTGTATTTCTCGGGAGCGAAGGAAGGAGCGCCCTCGCTCGAGGAGGGCAAGGCGAGCGCCGTCGAGTCGGCGCGCAGCCAGGCGGCGCAGTACATCGGGGTCGAGATCAGCGCCGAGCACCACGACGTGATGAGCACCGAGGAGGCGGAGAACAAGGCCAAGGACACGGTGAAGAGCCGGGCCAACGCCATGCTCCGCTCCGCCGAGCTTGCCGACGTCTATTACGAGAGGATCTCGCGCGAGGTCGGCGCGGGGACCATCGACCGTTACGATGTGTGGGTGCTGCTCAAGCTCCCTCGAACCGAAGTGGAGAAAGAGCGCCAGCGGCAAACGCAGGAGGCCCAGCAGACCGCGGCCGCCGCCCTCACCCGGTATCTCGAGGGGCGCGACCAGGAGAAGCAGGGCAACCTGATCGCCGCCCTGGCGCGGTATCGCGACGCAGCCGGGAAGGCGAAGGAAGTGGCCGGGAACACGCCCACCGGAGACAGGGAGATCGCCACCGCTACGGCGCTCCTGCGGAAGGCGCAGGACGCCGCGAGCGCCGCCCAGGCGAAGGCGCGACGAGCCATCGTGGTCGCTCCAGACTGGGTGGCCGGCGCGGTGACACAAGCGCTCTCCAGGAAAGGGTTCAACGCGCAGACGCAGAGCGACACCAGCGAGGACACCGCCCTGGCCCAGGCGAAGGCGCAGGGCACCCCGTGGGTGATCGTAGTGCGCGCGACCACCACCCAGGGCGGGCGGGTCTTCGCGCAGGTGGCCGCCACGGCCGCCTTGGATGTCCGTGCTCTGGATGCGCGGAGCGGCCTCGTGGTCGCTTCGGCGCAGAAGCAGGCGAAAGGGGTGGGGCGCACGCCGGAGGCAGCGCAGCAGGCCGCGGCGAGCGAGGCAGGACTCGATGCGGGCAACGATCTCGCGGCATTGCTGGTGGCGAAGGAAAACGAGGGTCTGTAACGAGCGCGCGTCGGCGAGGCCGCCGCAGAACATGGAGGAACGACAGTGAAGAACATTCTTGGGTTCGCGATGGTGGCAGCACTCGCCGCATGCGGCGGCAGCAAGCAGCTGGAGATGTCGAACCAGGTGCTGCACGCGAACGGGCCTGACTGGGTCAATCGCGGCACGGGCGCGTTCGGCGGCGACAAGGGGAAGGTGTTCTACGGCGTCGGCATCGCGAGCGGCATCCGCAACGCTGCCATGCGCCGGTCCACGTCGGATTCGCGCGCCCGGGCGGAGATCTCGAAGATCCTCGACACCTACGTGTCCGTCCTGAACAAGGACTACATGGCGTCGACCACGGCCGGCGACATGAGCCAGTCCAGCGAAGAGCAGCACGTCCAGCAGGCTCTCAAGACCTACCCGCAGATGGAGCTCTCGGGTGTGCAGATCATCGACCACTGGGTCGACACCGACGGCACCGAGTATGCCCTCGCGGCGCTCGAGATGGACTCCTTCAAGAACAACCTGGACAAGATGAAGGAGCTGAACGCCGCGGTACGCGACACGGTGCGCGCGAACGCGGACAAGGCGTTCGATGAGCTCTCCGCCGAGGAAGCGAAGCGGCAGCGTTGATCGATCGACAGGAATAGGCCCGGCGACTTCGCCAGCCGGGCCTGCTCTACGGGCCGGCCATGATCCTGGCCGGCCCGCGCCGTTTGGAGTCCGCCCTCGATGAACCGGCTGGCCCTCGCCGTTGCCCTGGCCCTCGCTTTCCCCCTCGGTTCTCTCGCGTGCGCCGGCGGGCGCACGCAGTCGGGGCCGCCCTCCAAACTGAACAGATGGGGCAAGCCATGGAAGGAAGCCATTGCCGTTCCGGCCTGGGTCGAGAGGGTGCCCGAGAGCGGCAATGGCAAGC
>VBKQ01000220.1 GCA_005879505.1 Deltaproteobacteria bacterium | reverse complement strand
GCCGCGCCCGGCACGGCACCGACGACTCCGTCCAGGCTCCCCTGCGCGACCAGACGGCCCCGATGGATCACGCCGACCTGGTCGCAGAGCCGCTCCACGACTTCCAGGACGTGCGAGGTGAGGAACACGGTGAGCCGGCCACGACGGACGAGATCCGAGAGCAATGCGGTGAGCGAAGCCTTGGCCACCGCGTCCACCCCTTCGAACGGCTCGTCCAGGAAGAGCAGCTCCGGACCGTGGATGAGCGCGGCCGCCAGCGCCAGCTTCTTGCGCATGCCGAAGGAGTAGTCCGCGATCAGCTTGCGGGCATCGCCGGGGGGCAGCTCCAGAACCCGCATCGCGCCGCTGGTCGGAGCGAGCACGCCGGTCAGCATGGAGATGGTGGTGCTCTTGCCGGCGCCGTTCTCACCGAGAAAGCCGTAGAAGCTGCCGCGCGGCACGCGCAGGTCGATGCCGTCCACGGCCAGCTGATCGCCGAAGCGGCGGGTGAGCGCGTCCGTCTCGATGGCGAAGCCGCTCACGCCGCGGCTGGCTTCTTCCCCAAGGCGACGGGCGGCGCCTGCGCCACGCTGCCAGAGCGCGGCAACGCCGCCTGCCGGGCGAAGGCGAGCGACTCCAGCACGAGCTGCTCCGGGGCGCGCTCGATCACTGCCGGGTGCGATTTGTCCTCGAGGTGCGTGTGGGCTTTCATCGAGCAGAACTTCGGGCCGCACATGGCGCAGAACTCCGCGGTCTTGAACGCGTCGTGCGGCAGCGTCTCGTCGTGCTTCGCCTTGGCGGCCTCCGGATCGAGGGAGAGCGCGAACTGCTGGTTCCAGTCGAACGCGTACCGGGCCCGCGAGAGCGCGTCGTCGCGATCGCGCGCCCCGGTACGGCGGCGGGCCACGTCGGCGGCATGCGCGGCGATCTTGTAGGCGATGATCCCTTGGCGCACGTCGTCGGCATTGGGCAGGCTGAGGTGCTCGGCCGGGGTCACGTAGCAGAGCATGGATGCCCCGTGCCATCCGGCCAGCGCCGCGCCGATGGCGCTGGTGATGTGATCGTATCCCGGCGCGACGTCGGTGGTGAGCGGACCGAGCACGTAGAAGGGCGCCTCGAAGCACGCCTCCTGCTCGATCTTCATGTTCATCTCGATCTGGTCCATCGGGACGTGCCCCGGACCCTCGATCATCACCTGGATGTCGTGCTCCCAGGCCTTCTGCGTGAGGTAGCCGAGCACGCGCAGCTCGGCGAACTGCGCTTCGTCGGATGCGTCGGCGAGGCAGCCCGGCCGCAGCGAATCGCCCAGCGAGAAGCTGACGTCGTACCTGGCGAAGATCTCGCAGAGCTGCTCGAAGTGGGTGAACCACGGGTTCTCGCGGCCCGTGGCCAGCATCCATTGCGCCATCAGCGCGCCGCCCCGGCTGACGATGCCGGTGATCCGGTGCTGGGCCAGGGGGAGGAAGTCGCGGAGGATGCCCGCGTGGATGGTCATGTAGTCCACGCCTTGCCGGGCCTGCTCCTCGACGATGTCGAGCAGGTCCTGCGGGGTCAGGCTCTCGACGCGCTTCACCCGCTCGACCGCCTCGTAGATGGGGACGGTCCCGAGGGGCACGGTGCTGGCGCGGAGCAGCTCGTTGCGGATGTGCGGGATGTCGCCGCCCGTGGAGAGGTCCATCACGGTATCCGCGCCGTACTTGAGGCAGCCCTCCAGCTTGTGCAGCTCGCTGCGGGCATCGCCGTCGATCTGGCTGTTGCCGATGTTCGCATTGATCTTGCAGCTCGAAGCGATGCCGATGCACATCGGCTCCAGCTCGGGATGGTTCGAGTTGGCGGGGATGATCATCCGCCCTCGCGCCACTTCGCTGCGGATCAGCTCGGGCGGCAGGTTCTCCCGGCGGCCGACGTGCTGCATCTCCTCCGTCGTCACGCCCTGCCGTGCGAAATGCATCTGCGTCACGTTGGAAAGCCCGCGGCGTCGCTCGATCCATTGTGCGCGCATGTTGGTCCTCCGAGGGGGCTCGCGACAGTAAATCCCGCTGCGCGAAGCGTCAACACGCCCCTGCGTCCGGAACACCTCTCATAACCGATGCGGGCACGAATTGCCGCTCCAGAGTACTCGCGCAGCCGCCTTCGGCCCGCCGCGACTATCTGGCTGCCGCTCCGGTGGCCGTCCCGGGAGCGCCCTTGAGCTCCGTGACGATCCGCTGGGCGCCGTAGACGTGGTCGAGCGCCTCGATCAGCGCCGAGCTGTGCACCGCGATCGCCCGGTTCACGGTCTCGTCGAACCCGTACTCGCCGCCGAGGGACTGGATATTGCCGTCGAAGATCAGCCCGACGAGCTGGCGGTCCTTGTCGAACACCGGCGATCCCGAGTTTCCGCCGATGATGTCGTTGGTCGTGCACATGTTGAACGGCACCGTGAGGTTCAGCTGCCGGTTCTCGTTGGCGCGCAGCCAGCTCTCCGGGAGCCGGAACGGGTCGCGTCCGGTGGCGCGCTCGAACGCGCCGCCGATGGTGGTCAGCGGGTTCACGTGATGCCCGTTCTCCTCGTAGCCCTTGACCGCGCCGTAGCTGAGCCTGAGCGTGAACGTGGCGTCCGGATAATTGCTCTTCCCCTCCAGCTCGAACTTCGCCGCCGCCACGCGCTCGGCGCCGACGGTCTCCAGGGTCTCGACCTCCTCGTCGTGCCACTTGCGGATCGCGCGCGCGTCGGGATCCACGACCCTGGCGAACTGGATCATCGGATCCGTCGACGCCAGCACTGCGTCACGGCCTCCCTGCCAGAGCTGCTCGCGCAGCTTGACGTCGTACAGCTTCGTCTTCACCAGCTCCTGCGCAAGCTCCTCCGGGCTCTTCTTCCCCAGGACCTTCTTCACGAAAGGATGGTCGGCGCCCAGCTCCTCGCGCAGCTTCACCAACCCGTAGGACAGCTTGAAGACCTCGAAGTCCTCGTAGAGGGGGGCTTTGGAGAACAGCTTCTGTTTCAGCTGCGGAAGCCGGGAGTCGGTATACTCGCGCAGGCGCTGCTCGTTCGGCTTCTGCAGCTCCTCCGTGCCGCGCACCAGGTCGCGGGCGATCCGGTAGAGGGGCGAGCTGAAGCCGGCCCCCTGCTCGACGTACCTGTACTCCTTGCGGCGCGGCTGGAACATCGCCACCGCTTTCGCCACGTCGTCCCATGCGCTTGCATACTTGCGCCGCAGCGAGGCGCGGGCGTTGACCTTCGCGCGCAGCGACTTCTCGCGCGCCGCCTTCTGGTTCCAGAGGGTGGGCGTGACCAGCGCCTCGAAGCGGCCCCTGATCGCCTTGTAGCTGTTCTCGGTACCGAACAGCGCATCCTCCGCGATGCGGTGGTGCTCGGGGGACTGCTGGGTGAACATGGTGAGCGCCCCGCGGTACTGGGCCAGGTCGAACAGTCGCTCCGGCAGCGCCACGTCGCGTTGGTACTGCAGCTCCGCCATGGTCAGCTCGCGGTCGGTGCCTCCCGGATGGCCGGACACGAACGTCAGATCGCCTTCCTTCGCCCCGGCAGGAGACCACTTGAAATAGTGCTCCGTCCGGGCGGGCTTGTCGTCCTCGTAGGCGCGGAGGAACGAGACGTCGAGGTCGTAGCGGGGGAAGTTGAAATTGTCGGGATCGCCGCCGAAGAACGCGATGGCGACCTCCGGCGCGAACACCAGGCGCACGTCCTGGAAGCGCTTGTACTTGTACAGGCTGTACTGCCCGCCGTGGTATAGCTCGACGACGTCGCAGCGCAGCTTGTCGTTCCCGGCCGCGCACTCCTTCTCGATCGACGCCATCACCGCCTTGCGCTTGTCGTTGAACTCCTTGCCCGGCTTCAGTCCCTTCGTCGCGCCCTGCACCCGGGCAGTCACGTCCCCGATCTGGATCAGCTCGTTGAGCTCGATCTCGGGGCACTTCACCTCCTTCTCCAGGGTGGGCGCGTAGAAGCCCTCCGCGACGAAGTCCTTCTCCTTCGTCGACAACTGCTCGATGCAGGAATGAGAGCAGTGGTGATTGGTCATCACCAGGCCTTCGGGCGAGACGAAGCTGCCCGAGCACCCGCCGGCGAGCCGCACCGAGGCGAGCCGGGCTTCCTGCAGCCACTCTGCGTCCGGGGAGAACCCATACTTCTGGCGCACTTTCTTCGCGGGGAAGTTGTCGAGCGTCCACATCCCTTCGTCGGCGTGCGCGGCGAACGCGAAGGCGAGACAGAACGGGACAAGTCGCTTCATCGGCAGGGATCTCCTCGAAACGGGGCGCTGCTTTTTGTGTCGGACGGGGGCCCGCGTCAAGTCGAGTTCGCGGGGGTGAAAGCGACACCAGGGAAGGCTGTCCTGCAGGCGAGCGGGCATGCGCCGACGGTCACGGTGGAGTGACCCCGCCAAGCAAGGCCGCCATCCGCGCGACCTCCAGCGCGAGCTCGGACTCGTTCAGCCAGTCCACGGGAAAATGGCGCTGGGCGCGAAGGTACGCGTCGAGCTGCGCATCGCGGCCGTAGAGCGCGAATGCGGCCTTCACCGCGTCGGTCAGCTCCCGCCGGGCGATCTCCGGCGTTCCCAGGTTGACCTGCGCCGCCTCGAGGTGCCTGCCGGCCCTGGCCAGCTGCGCGCGGTCGTGCAGCCGCAGGTTCTCGCGGCGCGAGACCACGGACATGGAATCGAGGAACCGGGCGAGGTTCTCCACCGCCTGACGGATCTCCAGCACGGGGGGCGCAGCCGCTTTCACCAGCGCGTAGAGCGTCGCGCGGGTCTCGAGAAAGATTCTCTTGTCGCTCGTGCGCAGTTGGGGAAGCGCACGGGTCCGCGAGAACGCGTGCACGTCCTTGAGAGCATCCTGCAGCGCGGCGACGATGCGGTCGTCCGGCGCGGCGCCGATGCGCTTCGCGTGCCCGCGGAAGAGAAAGGCGAAATTGGTGGTCGCGTTGCGAACGAGCAGGCTGTTCTCCAGCTCCCCGACGTATCCGGGAACGACGTTGTCGCGATCCACGACCGCGATGAAACTGCACACCTGGTAGATCAATTCTCCGAGCCCCAGACGGACGCGGCCGCGGAATTCGAGCAGGTCCTGGATGAGCATCCAGGGATCGCCCATGACGGTGGGGTTGCGCAGCCGGTCGCCGAGCCGGGCCACGTCGCGGCGCATCCCCGAGCAGACCGCCGCGACCAGCGCCGCGATCTCCTCCGCCGTGCTCTTCGGGGCGCCCTCTTCCTTCGCCTGGGCGCTCGCGGCAGGGGCGAAGGCAGCGTCGAGATCGTCGAGGCTCTCGTCCTCGGCCGGGGGAGGAAACTGCGTCGTCGCGCCCGCGATCACCTCGTTGACGTGCTTGACCGTGCCGCTCATCACCGGCGCCATCTCCTCCCAGAGTGCGAGGGTATGACCGCCCTGCTCCTGGCCGCCCTCGAAGCGGACCAGGTCCAGATCGGCCAGCTGGACGATGGCCTCCGCCGCGGCCATGAGCAGCAGCGTGACCCGATCGCGCAACGCGGCGTCGAAGCTCTGGGCGATCCCGACCAGGCGCCGCTCGACGGTGAGCGCGACGTCGTCCTCCAGCCGTGCGGTCGCGGGCATCGGAAGCTCCATAGCGCACTTTCCCTGCACAGGCCGTGACAGCCGACACGGCCGATCTGTTCCGATGTGGCAACCTGCCCGCCACGGCCTCACAGACCTACGGCGTCATCGCGTCCCGGGAAAGTTGAGCTCGCCGCGCCAGCGGACCGCGACGGGCTTGCCGTCCCGCAGCGCGGGCGCATACGTGCAGCTCGCGATGTACCTCTGGATCGCCTTGAGCGCGCCCGGCGATGCTCTGCCCGTCACGCTCACGTCGCTCACCCTTCCGTCCGCGCCGACGAGATAGATCGCGCGCACGAGACCGGTGACGGTCTCCCCTTCAGGAATGCGCGGACCGCGCCCCTTGCACGACTTCCGCACTGGCGCGGTCTGATCCTCGCCCGCCTCGGCGCGCGCTTCCACCGCCGCCACCTCGACCTCTGGCGGCGCGGGCGCATGCGCGCAAGCGAGGAGCAGGACTGCGAGGGCAAGGAGGGACCGCTGCATCATGCGGACGCTACCTCGCCCGTGCCGCGGGATCACATCCCATGATGGGTACGAGAAGGGCGCACTTCGGGGGAGGAAGTGCGCCCTTCGTCGTCGCGCCCGCTTCCCTGCCTACGCCGCCTCGTCGAAGTCCGCGAGGTAGCGGCTGAGGAAGTTGCGCGTGCTCTTCTCCACCTGCCGGACGCGCTCGCGGGAAAGGCCCCACTGCTTGCCGAGGTCCTCCAGCGTGCGCGGATCGTCCTGCGTCAGGCGGTCACTGAGAATGTCCCAGGCCAGCTCGCCCATGCGCTTGCGGACGCGCCCGAGCGCATTGCGCACGTCTTCGTTCTGCTCGGCGCGCAGGAGCTGCGCATCGGGGCCCGGTCCCTCGTCGGCGAGACGGTCGAGGTGCGTCGCATCGCTATCGCCGTCGGTGCCCAGCGTCTCCTCCAGCGAGATGTCGCGCGGAGGAAGGCCGCCGTTCGGCATCGTCCGGCGCACGGCGGAAGGTCCGTCCTTTAGACAGCGGGTGATGTACGCACGGATCCACCACACCGCGTAGGTCGAGAACCGGTTTCCCTTCTCCGGGTCGAAGTGCTCGATGGCCTTGAGCAAGCCGTAGTTGCCTTCCTGGACCAGGTCCTCGAGGCGGACGCCGCGCCCCATGAACTTGCGTGCGACCGAGATGACGAGGCTCAGGTTGTGCACCACGAGCTTTTCCTGGGCACGCCGATCGCCCTTCCGCGCCTTCCGCGTCACCACGAGCTCGGTCTCGCGGTCGAACGGCGGGTGCGCGCGGATCAGCTTGATCAGCGGCGCCAGATCGTCGAATTCACTGCGGTCGCGCGGCATCTTTCCTTCCTCTCAT
>VBKQ01000219.1 GCA_005879505.1 Deltaproteobacteria bacterium | reverse complement strand
TGGCAAAAGCTGCTGCCGACGGCGCCGAGCGCGCTCGAGCCGTCGGGCTGGGCCTACTTCGCCCACTCCTATCGCTGCGAGGCGCCCGAGGAGATCACCTGCGCGGTCGCAGAGCACGGGCCGGTGCGCGTCGCTGCGGTCGTAGCCCAGGGAACGCTCTTCGGCGTGCAATACCACCCGGAGAAGAGCGCGCAGGACGGCGAGGCGTTGCTCAAGAGGTTTCTGGCCCTGCCTGGAGCGGGCGCGTGATTCCCCTGCTCTATCCCGCGATCGACCTGCTCGAGGGGCGGGCGGTGCGGCTGCACAAAGGCGACCGGCAGAGCGCGCGGATGTACTCCGAGGATCCCGCCGCGCAGGCGCGCGCGTTCGTGCAACAGGGCGCGCAAGCGCTGCACGTCGTCGATCTCGACGCTGCATTCGGCGGCCAGCGACAGCTCGATCTGATCGGACGGATAGTAGAGGCCGCCGCGCCGGCCCAGGTCCAGGTGGGCGGTGGAATCCGCGACTTGGGCGCGGCGGAGGTGACGCTGGACGCGGGCGCCGCGCGCGTGATCCTGGGCACGGCAGCGGTGGAGCGCCCTGCGCTGGCGGGGACGGCGGTCGCGCGATTCGGCGAGGAGCGCGTCGGCTGTGGGATCGACGTCAAGGACGGCCGGGCGGCGACGCGCGGTTGGACCGAAGCGGAGGGGCCGACCGCGACGGAGCTGGCCAAGGCGCTCGCAGCCCAAGGCGTCCGCTGGCTGATCGTCACCGCGGTCGCGCGCGACGGGACGCTGGAAGGGTTCGACCTCGGACTTCTCCGGGAAGTGACCAGCGCGGTGCCGGAGGCGCGCCTGATCGCCTCGGGGGGAGCTGGGGAGCTCTCCCATCTGCGCGCTCTCGCCTCGGCCGGGTTGCCCGCGCTCGCCGGCGCGATCGCCGGTACGGCGTTGTACGAGCACAGGTTCACCGTCCGGGAAGGCCAGGCTGCGCTGGGGGCATCATGCTGACCCGCCGGATCATCCCCTGCCTCGACGTCAAGGACGGACGGGTGGTCAAGGGGGTTCGCTTCCAAGAGCTGCGAGACGCCGGCGATCCCGTGGAGCAGGCCCGCGCCTACGGCGCCGCGGGGGCGGACGAGGTGTGCTTTCTCGACATCAGCGCATCCCTCGAGGCGCGCGGCACGCTGGTGCGCCTGGTCGAGCAGGTCGCGCGGGAGCTGAACATCCCGTTTGCGGTGGGAGGCGGCGTGCGCGCCGTCGCGGACGCCGAGGCGCTGCTGCGCGCGGGCGCCGACAAGGTCTCGATGAACACCGCGGCCATCTCGGATCCGGCGCTGATCACCGCGGTCGCCAGGCTGGCGGGGTCGCAGAGCGCCATGGTCGCGATCGACGCCAAAGCGCGCGGTAGGGGATGGGAAGTGCGGTCGCACGGGGGCACCCGGTCCAGCGGACGCGACTTGATCGAGTGGGCCCGCGAGGCGGTCGACCGCGGCGCGGGAGAGATCCTGCTCACGTCGATGGACCACGACGGCACGGGACACGGCTTCGCGCTGGACATGCTCCGGGCGGTGACGGCAGCGGTCGCGGTCCCGGTGATCGCCAGCGGAGGTGCGGGAGACCCTGCCCATTTCGCGGAGGCATTCGAGGCCGGGGCGTCGGCGGCCCTGGCCGCTTCCGTCTTTCACTTCGGCACGCTCACCGTCGCCGCCGTCAAGGAGGCCTGCGCCGCGCGCGGGTTCCCGATGCGCAGATGACCCCGGACGACGTGAAATGGGATGCGCAAGGGCTCGCCCCGGCCATCGTCCAGGACGCGGCCTCCGGCGAGGTGCTCGCGCTCGCCTGGATGAACCGCGAGAGCCTGCGGCGCACGCTCGAGACACGCCTCGCCACGTTCTGGAGCCGCAGCCGGGGCGAGCTCTGGGTCAAAGGATCGACCAGCGGGAATACCCAGGCGGTGCGCGCCGTCGCTCTCGACTGCGATCAGGACGCGATCCTCGTGCGCGTCGACCCTGCGGGTCCTGCATGCCACACCGGGGCGCGCTCCTGTTTCCTCGCCGGCGATCCGCTGCTCGAGGCCCCCCCTGCTCCCGGCGAGACCCTGACCGCGCTGGAGCGCGTGCTGCGTTCGCGCAAGCAGTCCGCGCCCGAAGGTTCCTATACCGCGAAGCTGTTCGCCGACGAGGCGCTCCGGCACAAGAAGGTGGGCGAGGAGGCTTCCGAGCTGGTCGTGGCGTCGCTGCGCGGAAATCGCGACGAGATCGCCCACGAAGCCGCCGACCTCCTGTACCACGCGCTGGTGCTGCTGCAGGCGCACGGCATGGGGTTGCAGGAGCTGACGGCCGTCCTCCGCTCCCGCGAAGGGAAACGGAAGTAACTCTCCCCACAAACCTGATCCGAAGGGGTGGAACGTCGTTACCGGGGGTGTTTGAGCTCCTTGACCATGACGATCGCGTCCTCGCCCTCGTCGACGTAGTAGTTGGGACGCACCCCCACCGCCCGGTAATCGAACTCCCGGTAAAGCTCGAGCGCCGCCTGGTTGGAACGGCGCACCTCCAGCGTCAGCAATGCGGCGCCCGCTTGGTGGGCGCGCCTCTCCGTCTCGCCCATCAGCGTGCGCGCCACGCTCTTGCGCCGGTACTCCGGCCCCACCGCTACATTGAGAATATGGACTTCGTCGTGAACCAGCCAATAGATGAGAAATCCGACGATCCGCTCGCTGCCCCTGCCGCTCGCGCTAGTCAGGGGCTCGACCGCGACGAGGATCGTGCTCCAGTCGTGCTCCAGCTCGCGCCGGAACAGCTCCGGCGACCAGGGATGGAGGAAGGCGGCGCGCTCGATCACCATCACCTCGTCGAGGTCCGCACCCGTCATGCGGCGGATCTCGAGTCGGGGACGGACTCGAACCGCCATCCTACTGCCCCGCCGCGACCGTCCCCTCGGCGTCGAGGGGATCGAGCACGCGCACCGTCGCGCGCCGGCGCAAATCCGCCAGAAGCTCGCGCAGCAGGCGCTGGTACTTCTCCTGCGCGAGCTGTTCCCGCAGCTGCTCGCGCTGCGCCTCGGTCAGGTTCTTTCCTCGCGCGGCCTCTTCCAGCTCGCTGTCGCGAAGCTGCGCCGCCAGTTTCAGCCGGTTGTCCAGATAGCGAGCCACGCGCAGCTCACGGGCGAGGATGGCGCCGATCTCTTCGTCCGTCAGCTCGACGGAGCGGGCGAACGCGTCGTACTCGGCGCGCGAAGGAAAGAGCGCGCGCAGCTTCGCCAGCAGCGCATCGATCTCGCCCGGCTCGAGATCGAACAGCTTCAGCCGCTGCATCTCCGAGAGCACGATGCGCTCCTCGAGGGTCTTGCGCAGGGAAGCCGCCAGGATGCGCCGATCGAGCGTCGCGTTCGTGGCGGAAGGACCCTGCGCCTCGACCAGCCGCACGCGCGTTTCGGCCGCCACCTCGGAGAGCGTGATGGAGTGCGCATCGACCACGGCGACCACCTCGTCGAGCAGCTGGCGTTCCGCCGCCCGCGCGCTGAAGGCCGCGGCGACGAGCGCGGCGATGGGAAACGCTCTCACACCGGGATGGTAACAGATGGCACCCGGCAACGGGCAATTTGCCGCGTCGATTTGACCACCTCGCGTCAGGTGGTTACGGTCGCCCCTGTGATGAAGGATCCGTACTCCGCCCTCGGCGTGTCGAAGACGGCGTCGGCGGAAGAGATCAAGAAGGCCTACCGGAAGCTGGCGAAGAAGCTGCATCCGGACATGAATCCGGGCGACAAGAAGGCGGAGGAGCGTTTCAAGGAAGTCTCTGCTGCCTTCGAGATCCTCGGCGACCCGAAGAAGCGCTCGCTCTACGACGAGTTCGGCGAGATCTCGACGCGTCCGGGATTCGACGAGCAGAAGGCACGCGAGTTCCAGCGGCAAGCGCGCGCCGGTGGCTTTGGCGGCGGCGACTTCCGCGGGTTCGAGGATTTCGCCGGCGGCGGATTCGATCCCTCGGACCTGGGCTCGATGTTCGAGGACCTGATGGGCAGGCGCCGGGGCGCGCGACGGCGGCGTGCGCCAGCCGAGCCGATCCCCGGCGAAGACATCGAGGCACCCATCGAGGTGGACCTGCGCGACGCGGTGCTGGGCGCCGAGCGGGAGATCTCCGTCAAGCGGCCCGTACGCTGTCCGGAATGCAAGGGCACCGGAGCGCGCCCCGGCAGCCGGGCGCAGACCTGCCCTCAATGCGGCGGTTCGGGCGAGATCCTCATGGGCGGCGTCTTCAGCACGCCGTGTCCGCGCTGCCAGGGAGAGGGCACCATCCGCGAACCCTGCCCCCGTTGCGGCGGAGAGGGCACCATCTCCGAGACCACGCGCCTGAAGGTGAAGATTCCCCCGGGAGTGGAGACGGGCTCGCGTGTGCGTCTCCCAGGGCAGGGCGGGCCCGGCCAGCGCGGCGGCGAACCCGGCGACCTCTACCTGCGCATCACGGTTCGGGACCACCCATCCGTGCGCGTGCAGGGGCGCGATCTGCTGCTCGACCTTCCCATCACGCCGGCCGAGGCGCTCGCCGGCGCAGAGGTCACGGCGCCCACCTTCGAGGGGCCGGTGAAGCTGAAGATCCCACCGGGCTCGCAGAGCGGCCGCAAGCTGCGCCTGCGGGGGCGGGGGCTCCCGGCGCTGAGAGGCGGCGCAATGGGCGCGCCGAGGGGCGACCTGTACGCCGTTCTCCAGGTCGTGCTGCCGCAGGACTCGCCTCAGGCGCGCGAGGCGGCCGCCCTCCTCCAGCAGCTGTACAAAAACGACGTGCGCAAGGACGTCGTGCTGTAGAAGGGCGCCATGGGATTGCTCGACATGCTCGGGATGGGCGGACCGGAAGGCAAGGTCCGTCGCCTGCAGAAGAAGGCGAGCGCCAAGTTCGGTCCCGCCGAAAACCGCCAAGGCGCCATCGAGGAGCTCGGCGCGCTGAAGACCGACGCCGCCGTCGAGGCACTGCTCCTGCGGTACACGTTCCGCGTGGATCCGGGGATCACTGACGACGAGGAGAAAGCGCGGGTGCTCGCCCTGATCACGCAGGCCGGTGACGTCGCCCTGGGCCCGGTGAAGCGCTTCATCTCCAGACGCGACGAGATCTCCTGGCCGCTGCGTGCCCTGGACGGCCTGCTGCCGGAGGCGGAGGTCGTGAAGTTCCTGGTCGAAGTGGCACGCAAGGTTGGCGGCGAGTACAGCCGGGTTCCGGAAAAGAAGGTCCTGCTCCTGCACGCGCTCTCCGCGCACAAGTCGCCCGAGATCGCGCCCGCGGTGCTGCCGTTTCTCGACGACATGGACGACGAGGTGCAGATCGCCGCGGCGGAGGTGATCGCCCGGCAGCTGGATCCGGTCGGACGCGAGCCGCTGATCCAGCATTTTCTCAAGGCGCACGAAGGGAACAACGCCCGCGTGCGTGAGGCGTTGGCCGGGCTGCTCGCGGATTCCGGGTGGGATGTCAAAGGCTATACGCCGAAGGTCGAGGCGGCCCTGCCGCAAGGCTACAAGCTCGATTCGCGCGGAAAGCTGGCGCGCAAGTAGGCGGAATGCTCGCTTGCCTGGGTGGTCCACAGGCGAGCAGACGAGGACGGGGCGGGATTCCATCCTGCATGCCGGGTGAGCAACTTCCCGCCCGCATGCTTTTCCTGCTGCTCGCCTCCTTGCTTGGCTCCCGGCTCGCCGAGCACGCGCAATCCGCGGCCGGGCTTCGCTCGGTGCGGCAGCTCTCGCGCACGGCGACCGACGATTGTTCGGGTTTCGTGCGTACCATCTACGCGCGCGAAGGGGTGGACCTGGCGGTGCTCCCTGCCCTGCCCCGTGAGAACGGCGTCTCCAACCTGCACCGCTTGGCACGGGCAAGGCGGGCGCTGCGAGCGAGGCCCCTGCCGGGCGATCTCGTATTCTTCCGCAACACCTATCGCGCCGGGTTCTCTCACGTCGGCATCGTCGAGGCGATCCGCGGGAGTGCGGTCACCTTCGTCCACCGCACACGCGGCGGCATCGTGCGATCACGGCTGGATCTGCGGCGGCCGCACGCGCGCCGGTTCAACGACGTGCTGCGCCGGGCGCCGCGGAAGGCTCTGGCCGGCGAGTTGCTGGCGGGGTTCGCGGCGCCGGAACCACTTACGAACTAGTTGCCGCTTGCGCGGGAAGATCGCTGTAAGCGAGGATGCCTGCATCGATGGCCCTCGACTCCGCAGAGCTTGCGCAGATCGCCGCAGAAGCGCAGGACATCGCGAAGAACGCCGGCCAGCTTCCCGGAACGCACCACCTCTTGCTCGCTACGTTCACGGTGCCCGGCCCCGCGGACGTCCTGCTGCGCGAGCGCGGCTGCGACGAAGATCGCGTGCTCGCCGAGCTCGCCGCTGCCGGCAAGTCTCCCGAAGAGCCGGCGGACTTTTTCGGCGATGCGTTGGAGCGAGCGCGCCAGCTCGCCCTCGACTGTGGAAACGCGCGCGCGGGGGGACTCCATCTGCTCGTCGCGCTGACCCGCCTGTCTCGCAGCTCGGCTGCCCACCTGCTGGAGAAAACCGCAGCGCCCGTCGCTTCGCTGCGCACCACGGCGCTCGGTTATCTCACCGGCGCCATCCCGCGGCGGCGGGAAGCAACCACGCCCGTGCCCCGCGCGGCCACCATCGCGCATCCCGCCAGCCCGCAACGGTCGGCGGCGCCGGTGCGGGTCGCCACGCTTCCCCCAACCGAGGAACCCGAACGCAGATCCGAACCCGAACCGGCGCCTGAACCGGATGGGACGCGGACGCCCTCCATGCTCGACCCGCGGGAGTTTCCCTGGCTCGCCGCGCACGCGCGCAATCTCACGGCGCTCGCCGAGGAAGGAAAGCTGGATCCCGCCCTGGGCAGGGAGAGGGAGACGGAGGAGCTCCTCGACATCCTCGGCAAGCGTCGGGCGAACAATCCGGTCCTCGTCGGCGAGGCCGGGGTAGGCAAGACCGCCATCGTCGAAGGGCTGGCCCTGCGGATGTCGGGCAACGAGCGGGTCCTGCTCCAGCTCGACGTCAGCGGGCTCGTCGCCGGAACCCAGCTCCGCGGCTCGTTCAGCGAGCGCCTGATCGGGATCAAGGACGAGATCAGGCGCGCCGAGGGCCGCTTCATCGTCTTCATCGACGAGCTGCACATGCTGATCGGCGCGGGCGCGGCCGGCGAGGGGCCGCAAGACGCCGCGAACGAGCTGAAGGCGGCACTGGCGCGCGGCGAGTTTCCCTGCATCGGCGCGACCACGCACGACGAGTTTCGCAAGCACATCCAGGGTGACCCGGCGCTGGAGCGCCGCTTCGTCCCGGTGCTCGTGCGCGAGCCCTCGCCCGCGGATGCGGCGCGGATCCTGCGGGGAGCGGCGCCGCAGTACGAGGAGCACCACCAAGTATGCTTCCTTCCCGAGGCCTTGGAGGCCGCGGCGCAGCTCACGGCGCGGTACGTCCGCGACCGCTACCTGCCTGACAAGGCCTTCGCCGCGATGGACCTGGCCGGCTCCCGCGCCCGGCGCGAAGGGCGCAGCGAGGTTTCGCGCGAGGATGTCGCCCGGGCCGTGGCGAGGATGGCCGGGTTGCCCGAGGACCGCCTGCTGCAGCCCGACGGAGAGCGCTTCCTCAGCCTCGAACGGCGCCTTGCCGCCCGGATCGTGGGACACGAGCACAACATTTCCGCGATCGCCCGGGCCGTGCGGCGCAACTATGCCGGGTTTTCCGCGCAGCGGCCGCTCGCGTCCTTCTTCTTTTGCGGTCCCTCCGGAGTGGGCAAGACGGAGACCGCGCGCGCTCTCGCCGACGAGCTGTTCGATGGCGCGCTGGTCCGCATCGATCTCTCGGAGTACGCCGAGCCGCACACGGCGGCGCGCCTGGTCGGCGCGCCACCCGGATACGTGGGCTACGGCGAGGGTGGCCAGCTCACCGAGGCGGTGCGGCGCAGGCCGGCTTCGGTCGTGCTTCTCGACGAGGCGGAGAAGGCGCACCTCGCGGTATTGCAGCTCTTGCTCCAGGTGCTCGACGAAGGCCAGCTGACTGATGGCCGCGGCCGCCGGATCGACTTCTGCGGCGCCGTCGTGATCCTCACCAGCAATCTCGGTTCCGGGGCGTTCGCCGCTGAAGGGCAGCGTCCGATGGGATTTGCGCAGCCCATGGAGCCTTCTTCGGAAAAGACGGAGCCGCAGATGCTGCGTGCGCTGGAGCAGGCGCGAGCGGGTTTTCCGCCCGAGCTCTGGGGACGGCTCGATGAGAAGCTGGTGTTCGCTCCGCTCGCGCAAGACGAGGTGGGGCGCATCGCGCAGCTGCTGCTCGAAGGCAGCTCCCGCCGACTCTGGGACGAGCGGCGGATCGCCTTCCGCATCGGGCCCGGTCTGGTCGATCACCTGATCGCTGCGGGCGGATACCAGGTTGCACTGGGCGCGCGGCCGATGCGCCAGGTGATCCAGCGGCTGGTGGAATCGCCGCTGGCGGACGAGATCCTCGCCGGACGGGTGAGGAGCGGCGAGACGCTGCTGGCGTACTCCGGCGGATCCGGAGTGGAGTTCCGGCGGGAATGATCGAGACTGCCGCAGTGCTCGGCGGCGGCGCGGTGGCACGGGCGTTCCTCGAGGCGCTGCCCGGAGCGGGCGTGCGCGTCCTCGCCTCCTGGCACCGGCGCAGCGGTCTGCAGCCGCCTCCGCTGCGTGACGTCGACGTCGTGCTGCTCGCTGTAGCGGATGCCGCCATCGCCGAGGTCTGCGGCCGGATCGACGTCGGCCCGGGGCAGCTCGTCGTCCACCTCGCCGGCGCGCTCGGCCTGTCGCCGCTGGCTGCCGCCCGGCGCCGGGGCGCCCGCACCGGATCGTTCCACCCCCTGCGCCCGTTCACCCGTGACGGAGCCAGAGGGTTCAATGGTTTCGCCGCGGGCATTTCGGCATCCGACGAGAGCGCGGCCGGAGACCTGGCGCAGCTCGCCGTCCGCCTGGGAATGACGCCGCTCTTGACTGCCGACAAGTCGCGACCGCTCTATCACGCCGCGGCGGTGCTCGCGGCCGGCGGGCAAGTCGCGCTCTTCGCCGAAGCGCTGCGCACGTTCCGCGACGCCACCGGTCTGCCCGAGCCGCAAGCGCGCGCCGCCTTGCTGCCCCTTGCGCTCGGCGCGTTGGAGAAGCTGTGGCACGAGCCCCCGGACCGGGCGATCACCGGCCCTGCCACCCGCGGAGATCTGAAAACGGTCGCCTCTCACCGCAAGGCACTGTCCGGCGAGTTGCTGCGGCTCTACGATCAGCTCACGCGCGTCGCCGAGCGGCTCAGAACACACCCGGCGGGAGCGCCCCCGGCACGGGGCCCAGCGAGCCGATCATCGCGTCCACATCGTCGACGACCTCGGGCGGCGCGCCCATCGGCCAGCTCGCGACCGCGAGCGCCACGTAATCCCCGGCCCGCACCACGGCGACGCGGCCGCGCACCTCGTCGGCGACGGTGAAGGAAAAGCCGTAAGCCTCGCCTCCGCGCGCGAGCACGCGCTGCACGTCCTCGACGTGGACTCGCGCTTCGCCGGCGAGGTTCTCCATCAGCATGCGGGCGAGCAGGCGGATGTCGTGGATCCCGTCGGCCGACTGCACCACGAGCTGCGCACCACTTTCCTGCGACATCGCCAGCAGGGGAACCGGCTCCCCGTCCGGGCCCCGGACACCGCTGCGCAACATCCATCGCTCCGCGGCCGGACGTTCGAGCGCGAAATGGCCCGTGCGGTCCTGCCACATCTTCGGCGTGGAAAGCCCGTGTCCGGGCTTCGGCGCGCGGCCCATCGGCGAAGTCACGCGCGCCGGCGCCAGCGAGACGGCGAGCGAGAGCACGACCGCTCCGGCGAATCCGGAAGACATAAGGACACGGTCGCCACGCAAGCATGAAAAAGCTAGTCGCGGCCGCCGAAGGCGGCTCAGCGACTGTGTCTTGAGACTGTACCAACGATGAGGTGCTCACGATCGCGGCAGCTTCGCCAGCGCAGCCCGCGCCGTCCGCGCAACCACGGGCTCGGTGTCGCGCACCAGCGCGAGGAGCGCATCGCGACCCTGCGGCAGCGCAAGGCGGCCCAGGCCCCAGCCGGCGTGGTTGCGGATGGTCCAGTCGGAATCTTGCGCGAGCTTCACCAGCAAAGGCAGCTCCGAGGCGGGGGCCACCCGGGCGAGCCCGTCGGCCGCGACGCGGCGCACTTCCGCCTCGGAATCCTTCAGACGCCCCTTCAGGAATGGGAGCAGCCCCGGAGCGCCGATGCGGATGAGCGCGGCCAGGATCTCCAGGCGCTCGTGCCCGGTCGCGCGCGGAAAGAGGCGCTCCAACTCGGCGGCGGCGGTCTCCGCGTGCAGCCGCCCCAGCGCGCGGATGGCGTGGTAGCGCAGCTCGTCCGAGACGACGAGCAGGCCGACCAGCGCGGGTACCGCGCGCGTCGAGCCGTTGCGCACCAGCAACTCCACCGCCTCGATTCGCACCGATTCGTCCGGGTCCTGGAGCTTGCGGACCAGGTGCTCTTCGACGTCCATCTGATCGTGATTGACGAGCACACGGAGCGCCGCGCGGCGGACAGGAGCCTGTGGAGCGTCGAGCAGCTCGACGATCTTGTCCGGAAAGAGCGGGCTGCGCGCGGCGGCCAGGATCTCGAGCGCGGGGAGCACCTTCCCCTCGAGCTCTAGATACGGCTCCAGCGCGATCAGGCTTTGCCCCGGCATGCTCCCGAGCGCTTCCGCCGCGGCGACGCTCTCCGGAGGCGTACCGCGCGCGAAGAGCTCGATCAGCGCAGGAATGGCGGACATGTCGCGGCACCTGCCCAGCGCCTGGCAGGCCGCGGCGCGCACGCCGGCATCCCGGTCAGCCATCAGCGGCACCAGCACCGGGACGGTGGACGGATCGGCGGGCGCGCAGATCAGCGCCCCTCGGCGGACGCGTGGATCGCCGTTGCGCAGCAGATCGTGGAGCGCCGCCCGTACGGTGCGCTCGTGCCTGCGGCAGAGAGCGGCGGTCCAGCGCGCTTCCTCGGGGTCGTGCGAGAGCGCGCGCAGCACGACGGCCGGGTAGAGCCGCTCCAGGTGGCCGGCGAGCGCGACGGACGCTGCCGCCCGCCCCAGGGCGACCTCGTCCGAGCCGAGCAGACCACCGAGGTAGTCGATCACGTCCTGATCGCGGCGCTCCTCGTCGAGCTTGCGGCGAAAGCGCGTAAAGACGGACGGCGCCACGTGTTGCGACTCGAGGATGGCGGCGCAAGCCTTGAGCACGCCATCGCGCAGGGGCAGCCGCTCGTGGTCCGCGAGCAGCGTGAGCAGCCGCGGCAGGGCTTCAGGGGAAGCGATGCGGCCGAGCGCATCGACCGCGGGCTCGGACAGCATGTCGTTGGGGACCGCGTCGAGCAGCGGCTCGACGGCGCGCGGATCGCCGATCTCTCCCAGCGCCGCCACCGCCGCGAACTGCAGCCAGAGGTCCGCGTCGAGGAGCCGGATCAGGCCGGGGATCGCCTCCCGCGCCTTGAGCGCGCCGAGCGCCTCGATCGCCGCCTGCGCGATGTTCGAATCGCCG
The DNA here is from genome assembly GCA_005879505.1 of Deltaproteobacteria bacterium. Taxonomy (GTDB): domain Bacteria; phylum Myxococcota; class Myxococcia; order Myxococcales; family 40CM-4-68-19; genus 40CM-4-68-19. The sequence continues at coordinate 1,668 of VBKQ01000219.1, read as the reverse complement.
TGCTCGAGCAGGGGGAGCAGCGCTTGCGCCGAGCCAGGATCCTTGATCCGCGAGAGGATCTGGACGGCGAACATCGCCACTTCGGCATTCTCTCCCCGGGAGAGCGCCACCAGGTGCGCCACCGCGTAAGGGCCCTGCCGTTCCAGCGCGGCGAGCGCCGCGTTGCGGAGCACGGCGTTCTCGTCGTTTCCCACGAAGCGACCGAGCGTCTCCGGCGGCAGATGCCGCGCAGCCAGCGCGATCGCTCTCTCCCGCAGCACCGGCTGCGGCTCCTGGAGCGCCGCGATGATCTCCGCGTCGCTCGCGCCGGACTGGAATGCCTTCTCCACCTCTGCCGTGCTCAAGCGCACCTCGGTCACGACTGCGTGGTCTGACGCCGCAGCAGCTCGTTCTCGAAAGCGAGGCCGGCCTGCGCCGCCGCCAGCTCGAGGATGTCTAGCTCTTCGATCGCGCGATTCGAATGCCCGTTGTCGGCGTACACCAGCGCGATCACGCGCTGCCCGCCCATCACCGGGAAGATCGCGCACTCTCCCGAGCGCGGCTTGCCCACCAGCTGGCGGAATTGGGGTGGAAAGCTCGCCTCCTCGAAGGGGATGGCCCGTACCTGGCCGTCCGCCAGGCTGTCGGTGAGGGCGTTCTTGCTCGCCAGATCGATCTTCAGGCCGCGGGTGAGCTGTGCCAGTGGCTGCCCGCCGGGGCTGTTGCCGAAGGCGCCCAGCGCGGTCAGCCCTTCGCGGCGCACAAGCAGGAGCACCGCCCGCTCCACCGACTCGCTGATGATGTTCATCAGGCTCAGGGAGATGGTGCTGGAGATGAGACCGCTGCGCAGGTCGCCGACGATGCGGCGCAGCTTGGCGAAGTTGACGTTGATGCGATCGGCCCGCGACCCGCCGGTCATCAGATCCTGGCGGTTCCGCGCCAGCGAGCGGAAGCAGGCGACCACGAGGTCCAACTCGCAAGGGACGACGGCCAGCGCTCCCGCCTGGTACACCTCTGCGGCTTGCGCGCCCGGGTCGACGATGGCGAGGATGGAAGCGCGCGGCCGGGCCCGCCGGAGCGCCGATACCGAATCCAGCGCCACGCCACCCTGGCGCATGTCGATCAACACCAGGGGAGGAGGCTCCCCGGGCGGCGGCGTGCCGGCGTCGCGCAGGCTCACGCGGGCCACGGTGATCTCCGGGAGCGCCTGCGCGAGCCGGTCGGTGATCTCGCGGTCGCCGGAGACGACCTGTAGCCGCGTGCGGGCTTCAACCGGCAGGAGTATGACGCCGATCGGCGGGGTCGGCGCGGAGCGGCCTGGAGCGCCGGGCGTCGCGGGCGGCGCCGGCCGCGCGGGATCCGCCGCTGGCCCCCCGTTGTGTGGCACGTTGCCTCGGTTGCGCTCGTCGAAGATCCGCAGCGCGTCGATCAGGACCATCTGGGTGTCCAGATTGAGGTGGCGGATGACGTCGCCGGGAATGACCGCGATGTCGTCGATCGGCTTGAGATCGTCGAGCGCGAAATGGAACGTTCCCTGGTTCCAGGTCACCAGGTCGTAGACGGTCCGCTCGATCTGCTGCTCGACGGTGCGGTAGATGGTTTCGCTGTCGACGACGTTCATCGCCACCAGGATCTGCCCGATCGACCGCCGGGGATGCTCCGACTCCTGCCGCCGCAGCGCCTCCTCCA
>VBKQ01000218.1 GCA_005879505.1 Deltaproteobacteria bacterium | reverse complement strand
AAACCGCAATGTTGTCGAAGCGCTGGCCAGAAAGGAAGGCGACGGCGCCGAACGGCGCCAGCGTAGAAGCAGAATAGCGCCGCGTTGCAATACCTGTACAGGAGGCAAGAATCTGCCTCCTGTTGGTAGGCCCCGCGCCAGGTTTGCCCCGTTAAGCAATGCTGAGAGTCACCACCTCTTTAGGATCTACATTCATCATCGCGGTCTCGAAGGTCAGACGGATCTGCGGCAGGGCACTCGACCAACTCCCTCGCTGGACGGGATGGACAAGGGGAGAGCATGAGAGTAGGCCTCCTCGAATCCGGCGCTTTCATGCCGCGATTTCGGGGTACACCAATGCGCTTGTTTCCGCGTGCGACGACTGCCTTATCGTTCGTGTCGATCCTCGTCCTGGGCATGCGCGGCGCCCTGGCAGGGACTCCGCCGGAGTTGTCCAGATTAGACGCGCTGTATCCATCGCTGGACGCGCTTTATCAGGATCTGCACCGCAGTCCTGAACTTTCCAATCGCGAGGAGAAAACCGCTGCAAAGATGGCCGCGCGGCTGCGTGAAGTTGGATTCGAGGTGACCGAGCATGTTGGCGGAAACGGCGTGGTCGGTGTGTTGCGGAACGGTGCTGGGCCGACAGTTTTGGTCCGCACTGACATGGACGCCCTGCCAATCAAGGAGCAGACGGGACTGCCCTACGCGAGCACTGTCACGTCGAAGAACGACGCAGGCGAAACAGTGCCGGTCATGCACGCCTGCGGTCACGACATCCACATGGCTTCGTGGGTTGGTGCGGCAACGCTGCTTGCGGCCGCGAAGGACCGATGGCATGGCACACTCGTGTTTGTCGGTCAGCCTGCGGAAGAGGTCGTGAGTGGCGCGCAGGCGATGATCAAAGATGGATCTTGGACGCGATTTCCTAAGCCGGATTTCGCCATCGCCCTCCATGACAGTCCACTTCAACCCGCCGGTCAGGTCGGGCTGATTCCTGGACACGCGTTCGCGAACCTCGATTCGGTGGACATTACTTTCCACGGCAAGGGCGGACATGGCGCATATCCGCATCGGAGCATCGACCCTGTCCTTATGGCAGCTCGTGCAGTCGTGACACTGCAAAGCATTATTGCGCGTGAAGTGAACCCGCTGGACCCAGCGGTGGTCACGGTGGGCACCTTCCACGCCGGCACGAAGCGGAACATCATTCCCGACGACGCAAAGCTCGAATTGACGGTGCGGTCTTACAAGCCGGAGGTACAGAAGCAACTGCTCGCCGCCATCGCCCGAATCGCCAAGGCCGAAGCAGCCGCTGCCGGAGCGACGCGTGAGCCGACGGTATTCGTCAATCCCGCCGAGTCCGCACAGGCGGTCTACAACGACCCTGCGCTGACCGCGCGGCTCGGCGGTGCGCTGCGGCGAGCGCTGGGCGACGCGAACGTGGTCCCAGGCGAGGCGGTGATGGGCTCGGAGGATTTCGGAGTCTTCGGGGTCGCGGCCGGTGTTCCGTCGGTGATGTTCCGGGTGGGTGCCACTGAGCCGGGGCAATTCGCGAAGGCCAAGACGGCCGGTACGACCGTGCCCGGGTTACACAGCGCGGGGTTCGCGCCCGACCGTGAGCGAACAATCCGCGCTGGTGTCGCAACGTTCACGATCTCGGTGCTCGAATTGCTCGGACGACCGGCGGGAGCCCTCTGAACGAACGGACGGGCTCACGTACTACGAGGGAGCGCAACCGGCGGCAGGAGAGGTCAGGATGTTGATGCATCGGATGAGGCTGGCTCTGCCGGCGCAGATCGTGCTGGCTCTCTCGCTTCGATGTCAGTCGTCCACACGCGCAGCGAACGGTGGCGCACCGGCACGCGCTGCGAATGACGCCGCACCCGCGGTATCGGCGAGTGTCGCGTCGCCGGCATCGCCTCGCGAAGCGCTACTCGCGCGAGCGAAATCGCTCGAATTGGACACCGTGTATGTGCCGCCGCCTGGAGACCCGCTCAGCCATCACACGGCGGGCTTCGCCAAGGTCATGTGCTCGGCAGTGTTCATCACCGGCCTGGACCCGGACTTTGCCGCCGAGAACGTCGGCTACTTCACCGCCCCCTACGAGGAGCGATCGAAGGTCGGAAAGCCGGTGATCGATCGTGCGGGAAAAGCTGTGCACATCGAATTGCCGAACGGCGTCACGCGCACGGCGCAGTACCTTGGAGACCAGGGATGCGTGACGCTGCCGGAGGGAAAGAGCGAGGTGTATTTCAAACCCGTGAGGGTCGAGAAACGGCTTCCCGACCCCGCGACGCAAGAATGGCCGATGGGCGATGCGCTGTCTCAGGCGCCGTTCCCGGCGCAGCTCGATCCGGCAAAGGTGAAGCGCGCCGTCGATGCGGCGTTCGAGCCGGCGGCGGGGATGACGGCGGCGTTCGTGGTGACGTGGAGAGGGCGTCTCATCGGCGAGCGGTACGGGCCCGGCATCGCGAAGGACACGCCGCTCGAAAGCTGGTCGATGGGAAAGAGCATGACCGCCGCGCTGATGGGCATTCTCATCCGGCAGGGCGCATACGAGCTGTGGCAACCGGCGCCGATCCCCGAGTGGCGGCAAGCCGGAGATCCGCGCGCCCGGATCCGCATCGCCGATCTGCTCCACATGTCGAGCGGGTTGCGCATCAAGGCCCCTCAAGACCCTGATTACGATCCGGCCGGCACGTATCCCGATCACCTCTATCTGTACACTGGCGGCGTCGATTCCTTCCATTACGCCGCAACGCGTCCGTTGCAGTGGCCACCCGGCGCGGTAGGCCGCTACCACAATACGGACCCCGTCCTGGTCAATTACCTCGTTCGTCTAGCGGTCGAGAGGCGGGGCGAGGATTACTTGTCCTTCCCACAGCGCGCGCTCTTCGATCGGATCGGGATCAGGACCATGGTGATCGAGACCGATCCATTCGGGAACTTTCTCGGGCAGGGGTACGACCTTGCCTCGGCGCGCGACTGGGCGCGTCTCGGCAACCTCTACCTTCAGGATGGTGTCTGGAACGGTGAACGGATCCTGCCCGACGGATACGTCAAATTCGTGAGCACGCTCGCGCCTGCCTGGGAGGCAGATGGGCGCCCCATCTACGGCGGTTTTTTCTGGATCAATGGGGAGTCGGCTCTGCCTGTTCCTCAGGACGCGTACTTCATGAACGGCGCAGGAGGCCAGACGACCTTGATCATCCCGTCGCATCAACTCGTCGTCGTGCGTCTGGGCCATTACAAAGGCAGCTCGGTCGGCTCGGCCAGCTTCAAGAAAGCGCTGGCCCTTCTCATGGAGGCGGTGCCGCCGCAGAGGACCATCGAGCAGCGTCCAAGCGTAATGAAGTGATAGCCGACTGACCTCGCCGAGATCGGCCGCAGCCTCAACGTGGCAGCCATGCTGGAGGGAAGCGTGCGGAAGGCTGCAGGGAGCCGGCGGCGCTCTGCGTCCGCGCGTTGCACTCGTCTCGGCGTACCAGATCGCGTGGACTTAGGTCATCTCGAAGCTGGTGCCGGAATTCTGAGCGCCTCGGCACTGTCCATCTCAGCAAGCTTGCGGAAGCGCGGGTCGCTGTAGAGCGGCGCCCACCGCGGGTCGACCCGGAGCAGCCCGGGTGACAGGTACGCCGGCACGGCGAGAAGCTGCCGGATGATCGCGATCGCGCGATCGGCATCACCGAGCCGCGCGGCAATCAATCCCTGCTCCATTAGCGGCCAGACGCCGTATAGAGCGTCCTTTGAGAGCGGCAGATCGTCGACGGCGCGCTGCGATTCCCGCAGCGCGTCGTCTCGACGGCCGAGGCTCGCATATGCCAGCGCGAGGAGGCTGCGTTGCGAGGCGTTTTTCGGATACGCGCGGACTTCCGATTCCAGGCGGGGCAGCGCGGCCTGGTATTCCCTGCGTGCCTGCGCGGCCTGGCCGAGCGCTTCATGCGCCATCGCGAGGAGCAGCGCCCTCGGGTAGATCGCGCGCGCCCCGGGAATCGGATCGGCGCGTACGACATCGAGCACCGCGAGCGCCTCCCGCGGGTTGTGCCACCCGAGTATGGTTACCCAGGTGGCGTTTGCGAACCGGCCCTGCGGATCCAACCTGCGCGCTGCGTCAGGCAGCAGCTTCTTTGCCGCCGTGGCGTCGCCGCGCCACTGTTCGTAGAGAAAGGCAAGACGCGCGAGAACGGCATCGGAATCGGGCGCGATGCGCAGCGCGCTCTGATATGCGCGTTCCGCGTCCGCGTACCGGCGCAGGCATTGCAGCGTTTCACCAAGTGTGATGAACGGCGAGGTCGATCGCGGATTCAGTCGGATCGTCTCCTCCAGATGCGTCACGGCATCAATGAACCGGCCCTGTCTCCGCTCGACGGCGGCGATCGCGTCTAGCGCCTCGGCTGGGGCGCCCGACCGCGCCATCTCGAACTCCCGTAGCGCGGGTTCGTACTGCCGCTCGCCCCAATAGTGGAAGTAGCCCATCGAAAGGTGGGCTTGGGGCAGTTCCGGGTCGAGACGCACCGCCTCCTCCGCCTGACGCCTTGCATCGTCCGTCACTGATGTCGGCGTGCCTGCGACGAACCAGAACCGGCTAAGCAACGACGTCGCGAGCCGCGCCCGCGCCAGCGCGAAAGAGGGATCTCGTGCGATGGCCCGACGATAGAGACCCTCGGAGATCTCAAGATCGCGCGGATGCATGTCGGGGCGATGTTCGTAGTCGTAGTCGACCGCCCGCAGATAGAGATCGTAAGCCTCGCGGTCTTGCGTCGGCTGCTTGTCGAGTTGTTCCTTCTGCCTTCGTGAGAGCTTCGCGTCCAGCGCATTCGCGATCTCCTGCGCCACGGCCGACTGGATAGCGAACACGTCCGTCAGGTCGCGGTCGTACAGCTCGGCCCAGAGCTGGCGGTCGGAGCGAGCATCGACCAGCTTCGCCTCGACGCGCATGCGATTTCCGGCGCGCTGCACGCTGCCCTCGACGATGGAAGCGACACCCAGCGCCGCGCCGATCTCGCGCAGATTGCGCGCGCCTTCCTTGTACTGGAGTACCGACGTTCTCGATATCACCTGAAGATTCCCGAGCCGCGCCATCTGCCGCAACAGCTCATCGTGAAACCCATCGGCGAAGTACGCCGCGTCCCGCTCGCCGCTCAGACTCGCGAACGGCAGCACCGCAATTGATCTGTCTACCGCCGCCGCCGGCTTGTGCAGCAGGAAGTACCACGCTACCCCGGGCGCGCCCGAGAGCACACCGATGGCGGCAAGCACCAATGCCACGCGCGCCTTGCTGAGCGCGACGCCGCCGCTTCCCTTCACGTCGAAGATCCACGCCAGCGCCACCACCACCGGAAATCCGAGCGCCAGGACGACCACCACATAGCCGAGCACCGCGTCCGGCCAGCGGAGGCCGTGCATGACCGGCTCGACGATCTGCAGGACGGCGAACGCGGCGATCCCATACCCGACCAGCGCGCGAAACACCCGCCTCCGCTTCAGCTCTGCTACCAGCGACACCGTCGCCCCCGGCTCCGAAGGCTAGCACTACCGCCGCACGTGCGGGAACACGGCGTGCGCTCAAGCGACCGGTTTGTGCCCGTAGAGAATGCCGATGCCCCCGAGTTGCTCGATCACGGGCAGACTGAGCGCGATTCGGTCGAACGCGTGAATGCCGTCCGCTAGCCTTTGCCTCCACCAAGGTGCCTTCTCGTAGCGGAAATTGGGAATGACGAATTGGCGGAGACGCCCCAGGAAATGGAAATGGGTCGTGCGCAAGTCCGGAATGATCTTCCGCAGGATGGCGAGATCGTGCTTTTCGAGAGGCCGCTCTCCTGGTGTGACCTCGGTATGGACGGGAACCAGAAAGCGAATCTTGCGCAAGGTCTTGTTCAGGTTGACAGGCTCGATGCAGATGATCAGCGCACCGGGTTTCGCTGCCTCGAGAAGGGCGCGTACGCTTTCTTCGAGGTCGTCGAGGACATGGTGCAGCAGGTTGTCGATCCAGATCACGTCGAAGAAGTCCGCTGGCAGGCTGGCCGCAGTCAATGGAGCGCAGATGAATTTCGCGCGGTCCGCCACATGGTTGAGAATGGCCCGCTGCTTGGCGAGACTGATGGCGCCCGACGAAACGTCCAGGCCGGTGACGCGGGCACCGAGTCTGGCGAGGATCATCGCGTTCTCGCCCTCACCGCAGCCGACGTCGAGGATCCGCTTGTCGTACAGAGCGCCCACCATCCGGAAGCAATATTCTTTCGGATAGAGCATGCCGGGCCGGCGGTATCGGTCGAGCACGGCGGGTTCGACCGGTTCCAGCAGCTTCCCGTTGTCCTTCGCCCAGCGATCGAAGAACTCGGCCTCCTGCGCGAGCTTGGCTGGAATCTCGCCCTGGGTCTCCTGCCTCGCGACGTTGCTTTGCACGCTCACCCCTTTCAGGCAGCGAGAACGCGGCCGCCGTCCTCTGGCCGCCTGTTCACCGAGCAAGCGCTATGCCCACCCCTTGGCAAGAACGAGCCTCCCCACGAGCTGTTCACGGCCGGGAGGCCCGCAGGTTGCCGAAAACCTGGGCGAACCTGAGGAACGACGTTCCTTCTTTTGGGAACCCATTGCCCTACCTGAGCTGGCTTCTATGCTCCGCGCCGTATCCGCAAGCGCCGCGTGAATGCCAGGGCGAGCAACGGTACGGCGAGCCAGGCAAGCTGCGGACCCCCGCTGGCGCAGCCGCCGCCGCCGGATCCGAGCGCCGCGAGCCCCACTTGCGGTCCCGTTCCGCCGGTGCCTCCGTCCGCCGGGCCCGCATCGGGTGGGGATGTCCCCCAGGGGCGCTCGTTGAGCACGGACTGCTGCGTCTTCCCGATGATGAAGCCGTCGAGATAAGCGACGCCCGGCGTGCCATTCGTGCCGTACACGTGCTGTCCATTCGGGTAGAGCAAGTTCGGATCGCCGATGTGGCCATTCCGATACAGACCCACCTCGAGGTAGTTGCGCATTCCCGGGTACATGTTGGGCGCGACGTGCTTCGGCAGGACGTTCACGCCGTCGATCCACAGTTCGAGGAAGCCTACGCCCGGTTGCGACGACCACTTGGCATGCATGATGAAGTCGTGCCAGTGCGAACGCTGCAGCGGAGCGAGGGAGATGTTCTCGCGGCAGCTGCTCGTGGCCTGATCTACCAGGCAGAGCCAGATGTCGCTGTCGCCGGCGCCGATGTAGAGGGGAGCGGAGCCGTGCTCCACCCCTCCGTTTGCGTCGTGGTGCCACTCGACAAACGACCCAGCCGATGAGCGCGCGGAGGGATTCGAGAGCTCGTCCCATTTCGGGAACGAGCCGACCCATTCCTGCG
>VBKQ01000217.1 GCA_005879505.1 Deltaproteobacteria bacterium | reverse complement strand
CTGTTCGATCCGGCGGAGCAAGCCCCGGCGCTCGCGCCGTTCCTGCGGCGCCTCTTCGCCGCGGATGGGCCGCCGGCCGATGCGCCCGTCGAGCTCGTCTCCTGCGCATCGCCGGGAGCGCAAGCGCGGGAGGTGGCCCGCCGCTGCGCCGGGCTGATCCGATCGGGAGCCGCGCCCGACTCCATCGCGGTGGCGGCGCGCAGCCTCGCGAACGGAGCCGCGGAAGAGCTGGGCGCGGCGCTCGACCGCGCCGGCGTCCCCTGGCGCGAGCGCCGCGGCAGGCCCGCGCTGCCGGCTCCCGCGGTGCGCCTCGCGCTCTCGCTGCTGGAGCTGATCGACCAGGACTTTCCGCGTGAGCCCCTGATCGAGCTGCTCTCTTCGCGGCTGCTGTGGCTGGCGGAGGACGGCGAGACGCTCCCCCCGGCGGCGCTGGCGCGGGTGCTCCGCGAATCCCACGTTCGCGACGATGCGACCGCCGGCGGGTACCCGGCGGCTCTCTCGTCGCTTGCGCGGCGGCTGGAGCGCAAGGAGCGCAGCGCGGCGCACGTCGAAGAGACATCGCGGCGCGTTCAGCGGACCATCGCGGCGCTGCGCCGGCTGCCAGCGCAGGGAACCTTGCGCGAGCACGGCGCGGCACTGCTCGAGCTGCTCGGCCGCTGGGGCCTCTTTCGGCGGCTGCGCGCCAAAGAGCCGGTGGACGCCGGCCTTGCCTTGGGCCGCGCCGCTGCCGGCGCGCTCGGGCGGGATCAAGCGGCGGCCCGCGCTCTCGAGGAGGCGTGCGCCGGCTTCGCCGCGGCGGCGGCCCGCATCGGGGAGATGCGGATGGGGCGAACGGAGTTCGCTCAACTCCTCGCGCAGAACCTCGGCGACGCGTCGCTGCCGCCCGGAGGCGCCCGCGGCGGCGCGGTGCAGCTGGTGGAGCTGCGCGAGCTCCCCGGGAGGAGCTTCGATCATCTCCTGCTCGCCGGGCTGGTCGATGGCGAGCTGCCGGCGCGTCCGCCAGCCGATCCACTCCTCTCCGACGACGAGCGCCGCGCCATCAACCGCGCGGCGAAGCGCCCCGTGTTCCGCGCGGGATCCGAGTCTGGCGAGCCGGGGCTGCTGCCGCCGCGTCAGGCGGAAGAGCCGCTGCTCTTCCACCTCGCGCTCTGCGCCGCGCGCCGCTCGGCCACCCTGCTCTGGCCGCGCTCCGACGCGCAGGGGCGCGACGCCCTGCGCTCCCCGTTCGCGGACGAGGCGGCGCGAGCCCTCGGAAAGGAACCTTCGCTCGTGCCGCTCCAGCCGATCCCTTTGGCCCGGGAATGCGCGGATGCGTCCGAGCTGCTCGCGCGCGCCGCCCTCGACGCGTTCGCCGAGCCCGCCTATCGGGTGACGCCACCGCCGGATCCCGATCGCGCGCGGGCCCTGGTGGCGGCGCTCGCGGCCTCGCGCCACGGACCGCGCCTGCGCCGGATCGCCCGGGCGGCCGGCGCGGAACGCGAGCGGGTGCGGGCCTTCATCGGCGAGATCGCCCCGGGGCGGTTTTCCGGCCAGCTCTCCGGGGCCGCCCTGCAGCGCGCGCTTCCCGCCTTTGCCTTCGGCGCGGACGGTCCGCTCTCCGCGCATCAGCTCGAGGACCACGCCACCTGCGCGTTCCGGACGCTGGGAAAGCGCCTGCTGCGCATCGAAGTCGACGATCGCGACGACGCCGAGCTCGGCCCGCGCGAGCGCGGCACGCTGTTGCACCGCTGCCTCGAGCGTTTCTTCCGCCGCATGCGGGATGAGGGGCGACTCCCGCTGCGCGGCTTGCCGGAGGAGATCGCCCTGCTGCGCGAGGTCGCTTCGGCGGAGATGGAGGCATTCGCCGCCGAAGAGCACGTCGGCCACCGTGCGCTGTGGGAGCTCAAGCGCGCCGAGCTGCTCGAGGGCCTCGTCGCGGTGGTCGAGGCCGGGCGGGAGGCGCGGCCCGTCGAGCTCGAGCGCCGGTTCGGATTCGAGGATCCGGACTCCTGGCCCGCCCTCCGCTTCTCTGACGTACACGTGCGCGGCATCGTGGACCGGATCGATCTCTTGCCCGACGGCACGCTGCTCGTCATCGACTACAAGTCGAGCCGCGTCGACTCGCTCAGCCCGCGGCTGAAGCCGCAGGCGCTCCTCGCGCCGCAGTTCCAGCTCGCGCTCTATGCCGCGATGCTTCGGCAGCACGAGCCCTCCGCCCGCGTCGACGCCGTCTATCTTTCGCTCAAGGACGCCCGGCGGACGAAGACCCTGCGCGAGAACGGGGTCGACCTCGACGCGCTTCCGCTCGCCGGCGCGGTCCAGGACCGCGTCGAGAAGATGCGCGCGGGGCGGTTCCCGGTGCGGCCGCTGAGCTGCGATTATTGCCAGCTGAAGCCGCTTTGCCGGCTGGTCGCGCTGCCCACCGACCCCGCCGAGAACGGCGGGGAGGTACCCCGTGCCTGACCTTTCCCGGGCGCGCGGCAGCGCGGTGATCCAGGCGGGAGCGGGCACCGGAAAGACGCACCGCCTGGTCGAGCTGTGCCTCGAGCTGCTCGGGGGCTCAGAGCCGCTCCCTCCCGCCAGGCTGTGCGCGGTGACGTTCACGGAGAAAGCCGCTGCGGAGCTGAAAGGGCGCATCCGCTCCCGCGTGGACGTGCTGGCGGAACGCGAGCCGCTCTGGCGGCGCGTCCGCCGCGACCTCGGCCTGGCGCAGATCGGGACCATCCACTCGCTCTGCGGCCAGATCCTGCGCCGGCACGCGGCGGCCGTGGGGATCGATCCGGGGTTCAACGTCCTCGACGAAGCGCAGGGGCGCAGACTTTTGCGCGAGGCGTGCGAGACCGTCGCCCTGCGCGCGCTGGAAGGCGCTCTTGGCCCGCACCTCCACCTCCAGGAAGGGGCCCGGCGCCTCTGCGCCGAGATGGGGCTGCGGACACAGGGCAAGTTCGGCGCCGGTCTCGCGGACGAGATGGCGGCGTTGCTGGCAAAGCTCGGCGAGACGGGCACGTCGCCGGTGAAGCTCCTGCCCGAACCCCAGACCGCCCTCGACGACGACGCCCGCGCCCGCCGCCAGCTCGATCGGGCGCTGGCGAATCTGCGCGCCGCTTTGCTCGCCTCGGGAAAGGAGGCGCCACCTCTGCCCGGTCCGGCGCTGGAGGCGTATCCCCCGGGGCAGCTCGCTCAGGCCTGGCGGGAGGTGCGCCGCTGTTCCCCGCAGAACCTGCGCTCGCAGGGCCCCGACAAGGAGGCGATCGCCGCGGCGAAAGAGGCGTTCGAGGCGGTCTTGAACGCCGACGCCGGCGTGCGGGCCACGGCGCTGGCGCGCGACCTGACGGCGCTCGCGGACTGCGCTGGCCAGCGCCACCGTGAGCTGAAGGCCCGGCAGGGAGCGCTGGACTTCGACGATCTCACTCGATGCTGCCGCGAGCTGCTGGTCAATGACGCCGTGGCGCGCGCGGCCGAGCGCGAGCGCGTTGGCGCCCTCCTGGTGGATGAGTTCCAGGATACCAGCCGCGCCCAGATCGAGATCTTCGAGCAGCTCGCGGGCGACCGGCCGGTGATCGTGGTCGGCGACCGCAAGCAGTCCATCTACGAATTCCGTGGCGCTGACGTCGCCGGAGCGCAAGCCTACGCCGCCAGGCTGCTCGCGCGCGGAGCCGAGCGCCTCGTCCTCGGCGAATCGCGGCGCTCGCGGCCGGCGCTGGTCGACTTCGCCAATCTGCTCTTCGGGCGCGCCCTGGCGGCGCGGGAGGAGCCCTTCGATACGCCGTTCTCGGACGACGACGCTCTGACGGCCTTCCGCGAGCGGGGCCCGGATGGGCCGTGCGCCGAGCTGCTCGACGTCGAGGGAGCCGGCGTCGAGGCGGAGGCGGAGATCGTCGCCGCCCGGATCGCCGCGCTTCTCGCACCCGGAGCGCCCGAGCGCGTCCATGATCGCGGCGAGCTCCCGCGGGCGGTGCGCGGTGGAGACGTCGCCGTGCTGCTGCGCAAGTTCACCAATCTGGAGGCATTCCGGCGCGCATTCCTACGCCGCCGCGTCCCGCACCTGGTCTACAAGGGGCGTGGCTTCCACGGCTCGCGCGAGGTGATGGATCTGGTGGCCCTCCTCGCCGCGGCCGTCGATCCCGACGACGATCTCGCGCTCGCCTCGGTCCTGCGAGCGCCCTTCGGTCCCCTCTCCGACGACGCGCTCTTCCTCCTCTCCCAGCGGCGCTGGTCGCTCGACGACGCAGCGGATCTCGCCGGCGACGACGCCGAGGCCCTGGCCCGGATGCGCAACTTGCTGCTCGCAATGCGCCGCGAGTCCGACTGCCTCGGTCCCGCAAGCCTGCTCGAGGCTGCGCTCTCGGGCACCGATTACGTCGCTGCCTGCGCGGGCGGCCTCCACGGCGAGCAGGCGGCGGCGAACGTCGACAAGCTGCTCGGGTTCGCACGCGAGGCCGAGATTCGCGGCGACAGCGTCCGCTCGTTTCTCGCGGAGCTGCGCCAGCTCGCGGACGAGGAGGCGCGCGAGGCGGAAGCCGCCGTGGTCGAGGAGCGCGATCCGCACGCGGTGCGACTCTTGACCGTGCACGCCGCGAAGGGGCTCGAGTTTCCGGTGGTGTTCGTCCCTGAGTGCGCGTCGCCGTCCTTCAATCCCAGCCCGGAACGGGTGCTGCTCGACGCGGACCTCGGTTTCACCGTGAAAGCCTGGGGAGCGGATGGAAAGCGCCGTTGGGGCGCTCATGGCGAATCGCTCAGCCAGCGGCGGCGGGCACGGGAACTGGCCCAGTCGCGGCGCCTCTTCTACGTCGCGGTGACGAGGGCGCGCGATCTCCTCGTTCTCTCCGGGCGCGCGGCGCGGAAGGAGGAGTCCTGGCGACTCTGGTTGGACCAGGTGGCGAACGAGGCCACGGAGCGTGGTCTGCTGCGCATCGTCCGCGATCCGGTCCCAGCGCAGGCGCTCGCGACATCGGGCCCCCCGGTCGAGCCCGAGAACGCCGGCGCCCTCCCTCCGGCTGACGACGCGGACCTCGCCCGCATCGAAGCCGAAGCCCCGGCTGCACAGGTGACCATCTCGGCTCCGGTGACGCAGCTCGCGGATGCCGAAGCCTGCCCGCGCCGGTACCAGCTCCTGCACGAGCTGCGGCTCGAGGAGCGGCCCGACCCTGAGCACCCGCTGCCCGATCCGCTGGACGACGAGCCCGCCAGCCCGGCGACGGCACTCGGGATCCTGGCGCACCGGTTGCTCGAGCTGGTTCCGCTGCAGGCCGGGCCCGTGGAGCGGCGGGCGGAGCTGGAGTCCGTCTTGCGCCTCGAAGGCGAAGATCCCGCGGCGCACGCCGAGGTGCTCGATTCCGCGTGCGCGTTTCTCGACTCCCCGCTCGCGCGACAGATGGCGACCGCACCTGTGAGCCGCCTCCACCGCGAGCTGCCCTTCACGCTGCGGCTGTCGCGGCCGGGCACGCCGGAGTTGCTGCTGCGCGGTCAGATCGACGCGCTGCTGGTCGGGGAGCAGGTCACCCTCGTCGACTACAAGTTCTCGCAGGCGCGGGACACCGCGCGGTACGCGGCCCAGCTCGACGCGTACGCGCTGGCTGCCCGCGAGTTGGTCTCGGGCGCGCCGCTGCCCGTGCGGACCGGCATCGTCTTCCTCCGCTCCAAGGGCGCCCCCTTCGTCGAGCATGCACCGGCGGCAGCCGAGCAGACGCGGGCGCGGCTTCTCGATGCTGCCCAGGCCATCGCGGAGGGCCGGCGCACCGGGAAGTGGCCATTGGTGGAGCCGGCGCGCTGCCGGGAGATCGGGTGCGGCTTCATCCGGCGGTGTCATCCGGAAGCTTAGCGGCGGAAGATCGCCAGCCATGCAGCGATCAGGATCAGCAGCAGAACCGCCGCAGCCGTGAGAAGGGCGCGGGGGTCGGGGCCCAGCTTGCGCAGAAGCGCCTGAGCGGCGGCACGCTCGGACTCGGGACCGGAGCGGGCGGCCTCCGCGGCCAGCTCCCGGGCTCGGCGGACGTCGCCTGCTTCGAGCGCCCAACGCGCCTTGCCCAGCGGGGTCTGCGGCTGCGTCGGCGACGCCGCCGCGCCCGGCTGCCTGGCTTTCGTTGCCATTCGGGGCGCGCACCTTACACCATCGCTAGTGGGCGCGGCCACCGAAGGTGGCTTAGCGCCTATGCTTGAGCGTGATCTCTTCGCAGTACGGTCAGGAAATTTGTTCTAGAAGGAAAGCAGATGGCGAAGACGTCCGAGCTGATCGAATTCCGCCGCGCCTTCGTCTGGCTGCTGTGCGGCATGCTGCTTCCGAGCGTGGCGCTGGTGGCCTTCGGCGTGGTCGCGGTGGCGAACGAGCGCGCCGCGGTGGAGCGCCGGTTGGCGGAGGAGTACGACGCGCGCCTGCGCGCGCTCGGGCTCGATCTGCTCGCCCGCCTCGACAAGTCGGCGGAGGCCGTCGCCGCCGCCAAGCCGGACCCGCTGGTCCTCTCGGTGCAGCCGTTGCGCGCGACTCCCCCGGAGCTGGCCGATGCCGTCCGCCGCGCGGCCACGCTGCCGATCGGCGGTCACGTCTTCGCCACCGCCGAGATGGGAAGCGAGCGCCGCGCGCTCGCGCTGGTGCGCGCGCTGGAACCGGAAGGCGAGCGCACGCTGATCGCCCAGTTCGACGTCGCCGCGGTCGCGGAGCTGGTGCCGAGGCTGGCCGAGGCGCGCTTCCCCCGCGAGCGCGCCGCGTTCCGCCTCTTCCCGCCGCGAGAGCCGGTCGCAGCGCTGGCGGCGCTTCGCCGCATCGTGGCGGAGGCGGGACAGACCTCGACCGTGGTTTCGCGCCTCGGGCTCGGGCCTCCGCTGGAGGGATTCGCGCTGGCCGCGGAGCTGCCGGGCGATCCCGCGGCGCCGCTCGCCTTCCGCAACCGGACCCTGTACATCGCGCTGCTCGTGCTGCTCTACCTCGGGATCGGCGTGGGATTCGGGCTGACCATCCGCGAGATGCGGCGCGCCTACAAGCTGTCGCGGCTGAAGACGGACTTCGTGGCGAACATCTCGCACGAGCTGCGGACGCCGCTGACCGGGGTCCGTCTCTTCGCCGAGACCCTGCGCGCAGGAAGGGCCGAAGGTCCGGAGGAGGTGCGCCAGTGCGTGGCGATGCTCTCCGCCGAGGCCGATCGGCTCTCGCGCATGGTGGAGAGGCTGCTCGACTGGTCGCGGCTGGAAGCGGGCCGCACCTCCCTCGAGCTGGAGCGGACCGAGGTTCCTGCCTTGCTCGATCGCATCGGTCAGGCGTTCCAGGCGCAGCAGCTGCCCGCCAGCTACCAGACGGAGCTGGATCCGCAGCTTCCGCCCGTGAACGTGGATCGCGACGCCATGGCGCAGGTGGTGCTCAACCTGCTGCACAACGCGGTGAAGTACACTGGGGAGGACAAGCGCATCCGCGTGCGCGCCCGGCGCGCGGGGCGCAACGTCGCCATCGAGGTGGAGGACAACGGACCCGGCGTGCGGCCACATGACCGAAAACGGATCTTCGAGCGGTTCTACCGCGCCGACGACCTGCTCTCCCGCCGGACGGAGGGGACCGGCCTGGGGCTCGCCATCGCCAAGAAGATCGTCGAGCTGCACGGCGGCCGCATCGAGCTGGACAGCAAGGTCGGACAGGGCAGCACGTTCCGCGTCGTCCTCCCGGCGGCGTAGGCGCTCGGCGATGTCGCGCATCATCATCATCGAAGACGACCGCGCCATCGCCCTGGGGGTCCGCCTCAACCTGCGCAGGGACGGCCACGAGGTGCGCATCGCCCAGGACGGGGAGACCGGCTTGCGCCTGGCACTCGAGCCCGACGTCGACCTGATCGTGCTCGACGTCATGCTTCCGGGCCTCAACGGCTACGAGCTGCTCAAGGAGGTGCGAAAGCAGGG
>VBKQ01000216.1 GCA_005879505.1 Deltaproteobacteria bacterium | reverse complement strand
CCGTCGCCAGAAGAAGCGCCTCCAGCGCGGGACGCAGGAGCTCCGCGCGCGCCCAGCTCTTCACCGTCCGAGCTCCTCGAGCAGATGCCCCAGCTCCGGCAGGATCAGCCGCTCGCAGGCGAGCCGGACGGCGGCGGGACTTCCCGGCATCGCGAACACGATCAGCCCCTCCTTGCTGACGCCGGCGACCGCCCGCGACAGCATGGCGGCGCTGCCGATCTCCGCGAAGGAAAGCATCCGGAAGAGCTCGCCGAATCCGGGCAGCGGCCGCGCGATGGCGGCGCTCACCGCCTCGAACGTGCTGTCGCGGGAGGTAATGCCCGTGCCACCCGTGATCAGCGCGACCTGGGCTCCCGCCTCGCGGGCGCGCTGGAGCTCCTCGGCAATCCGCGACGGCTCGTCGGGCAGGATGACCGAACCGGCGATCGCGTGGCCGGCATCCGCGAGCTGCGCCCGGATGATGCGGCCGCCCTCGTCGCTCTCGGTCGTCCGCGAATCCGAGCAGGTGATGACGTAGACCTTGGCGTGCGCCGGCGCGCGAGCCTTGTGCTGATGCGGCACGTCGCCGTGGCCGTGCGGGTGGTCGTGCGGCATGGCTTACTCCGGAAGGCGGATCATGACGCGACCGCGCTCGACGCGCACCTCGAAGACCGGCTGATCGTCGCACAGGCGCGGAAAGGTGACGTTCCGGCCGCTGCCCAGCTCGAAGGCGTACTCGTGGCAGGGGCACACCACCGCGCCTTTCTTGTCCTGCATCCAGCCGCCGGAGAGAAGGCACCCGGCGTGGTTGCAGGAATCGTCCATCGCGGTGATGCGGCCGAGATGGCGCGCGAGCAGCACCAGCCGTTCCCCGACCTCCAGGCCTCGCAGCTCTCCTTCCATCAGATCGGCGGGACCGACGTCGATCCACCCTTCCATCGCGTTCTCGCTACCACCGATCCGCATTTTGTGCCTACATCCTGCGGCCATGAGACTCGGAGTCGCGCTCGCTTGCCTGATCGGCGCCGCCTGCTCCCACGCGACGCTGCCCGGAACCAACATCCGCGACACGGCGCAGAACCGCGCCGTGCTGGACGTGTTCGGCCGATTCAAGCTGGCCCTGGAGGCGCGCGATCCGACCGCCATCCTCGCGCTGGCCACGCCGGATTACACCGATCCGGGTGACCCCTCGCGCGGCATCGGCCCCGCCGATCACGGCACGCTCCAGGACAGGCTGAAGGGCGACCTGTCGAAGGTCACCGGCCTGCGCCTGGAGGCGACGATCAAGGACCTCGAGGTGAAGGGCGAGCAGGCCCGCCTCGACTACTTCCAGGTCCTCCGCTACGCGGTGGCGACGCCGAGCGGCGAGAAGTGGAAGAGCGAGAGCGACGACGCCCGCATGCGCTTCGTTCGCCTGAACGGCGAGTGGAAGATCGCCTCCGGACTGTAGGGCGCTCCCCGGTTCAGCCGGCGGCGGCGCGCGCCTCCAGCTCGCCTACGGATTCGACGGCGCGCAGCGCGTCCAACGCTCCGGAGCGGCCGGTGGCAAGGCGCCGCGCTCCGTCCCGGGCGGCGGCAAAGCGAAGCGCCGCGAAGAAGGCGTCCTTCTCCTCCGGCAGGAGCCGGCGCAAAGCCTGGTATCCGGAGGTCAGCGTGCGCAGCGCTGCGGACGGCCGGTTCGCTCCCGCCATCCAACCGACGGCGGTCTCGGCCAGATCCACGACGAGCGCTCCGGACCCGGACAATCCGGACGGAAGCACCGCGCTGCACCGGTCGCCGATGAACAGCGCCCGCGCCGGACTGAGACCGCCGTGGCCGGCACCCGAAGGAAGCGGGGGCAACGGCTCGCGGATGACCGTTTCCAGCACCTCCCGCTCGGGGCCGGAGGGCGAGCGCGCGAGGAGCGCCGGGGCGTCGCAAGGGTCGGCGACCGCCGCCGGATGCGTCTCGCCGAGCTGGTGCAGGCGGGCCAGGAGCCTGCCCACCTCCATCGCCTGCGGCACCGTCGCATCCCTGACCACGAGCTCCTCGCCCGGCGGCCACGCGTAGCACGACGCCCCGCGCTGCCCTCCGAGCACCGCGATGAACGACCCGCGGCGCGCGCGGCGCGGCCTCGGCGCCGGATAGCGCGCTTCCGCGAGCAGGTCGAACAGCGTGGCCTCGAATGCGAGCGAGAGCGCGCCGGCGCCGCAGAAGAGGAGGAATCGCCCCGCTGGAGCGTGCACGCGAAAGGCTTCGGAATCGGGCGTCGTGGGAGCGAGCTCGTCGATGCGCTGCGGTGCCACGGGCAGGTCGAATTCCTGCAGCGCCTGGCCGCGCAGCGACATCCTGACTCTGTACCACCCTGGAACAACGCCGCGAAGGGGACCGCTGTCTGACCGATGGTCGAGCGACGCCGCGTCGTTCACGATCGCCGCAGACTGCTCCTGGAGGCCGGACATCCCATGTCCTCCCGCGTCATCATCGCCTCGCTGGCTTCCCTGCTTGTCGCATGCGGAGACGAGACCGCCACTCCGACGGCCGGGGCAGATGCACGCAGGTACACACTTGCGCTCATCGGCGACCCCGCCATCACCCTCCATCCCGGGGAGGTCCGCGCGCTGCAGGCATTGCTCGCGGCCAGCGAAGACGGCCCTGTCGTCAGCGCGCGGATTCATTTCGCCTTTCTCGACGGCAATCCGGCGGGCGCCAGGATCGACGCCGGCGACGTCGTGACCGATGACGAAGGCGTCGCCACCGTGCGTCTGACCGCCGGGTCCACGCCGGCCGCCTTTCATCTGACCGTCACGGCGCCGGAGCGCGCGGCCGCGCCCGTCGCGTTCGCGGTCGACGTCGTGCCGCTGCGCCGCACCCTCCGCGTGGTTCCCACGCCCGCGACGTCCGTCTCCGCCGACGGCGCGCACGGCTCGACGCTCGCCGGCGTCGCAGGCACCGTTTCCTTGAAGGTCCGCGAGCTCGACGCGGACACGGGGGCGCCCATCGAAGGCGACACCATCACGTTTACGCTCCCGGCCATCGCCAACGCCCACTGGAGCGCGGGCGTCTCCCGGACGGCCACCGCGAAGACCGGCGCCGGCGGCAAGGCGCAGGCCTTTCTCGTCACCTCCCAAGCGGCGGAAGGCCCTTGGCGGGTGGTCGCCGAGTCGGCGGCGGGGGACGCGCAGGTGACGTTCGACGTCACCATCCGCTGCGCCTTCGGGATCTGCGACCCCCCGCCTTGTGGCGGTGCATGCCCGATCGAGGACGTCCCCGACGTGACCGGCCTCTGGCTGACGCGACACGACTTCCGCATCCACGATGTCCTGCCGTTCTCGGCACAGGAGATCTTCAAGGCGCTGCGCTTGATGGATCAGACGCTCCTCGGCCAGCTCACCATCCCGGGAATCCCGGGCTGGCTCCAGGCGATCGTCAACGCGTTCGTCGCGCGGCTCTTGCAGCAGTATCTGCCCGGCTGGATGCAGCAGCTCATCCACCTCTGCGACGACTTCGCCACCATTCTGGGAAACCTTCGCAGCGAAGGAGCGATGCGCCTGACGCGCACCACCGACCTGGCGCACCTGAGCGGCACCGAAGTCTGGACGAGCCTGGTCTTCTACTGGCTACCGCTCTGCGACGGGGAGATTGCCGGCGATCCGGACAAGCCGCCGGAGTGCGCCCGCATCGACGTCCTCACCCACGATTCGGGTTTCGACGAGACCGCGCAATGCAGGGGAGAGGTCCTGCCGTCGGTCAGCGTCGAGCTTTCGCCCTTCAACGCGACGCTGGTGAAGGACGGCGCGGGCTACGGCCTCCAGATAAATCAGCGTCGCGCGCGGCTGACGATGGGAAAGGTGCTCCTCATCCTCTACGACCAGCTCCTGGGCGTCGTCACGGGCGGGGAGTTCCAGTGCATCGAGGAAGCGACCGAGTGCGCTCCCGGGATGGGGTGCATCGTCGACTGCGACGGCCTGGCGCGCGACGTGGAGAGCGCCACGGACGGCGGCGTGGCGGACGAAGCGCGGCTGGAGGACGGAAAATGGACCGGCGATTTCTTCTTCCCCCTGGACCGCAAGCTGCCGGGAACGTGGGAGGCGACGAGACCGGAGTAGACCGCTTCACTTCTGCGGCCCGCCGGGTATCGGCTGCGCCGCTTCCGCCGGCCCGAAGAGATCCCTCTCGCGCTGGAGCAACGCCTGCGCCTGGGCGGCGACGGCCGGATCGCCGGAGCTGGCGGCAATCGCCGCGTGTTCCCGGAAGAGCGCGCGATCCTGGGCCTTCACCGCCACCGTCCGGGCCAGGACCAGGTGATTGCGCGATTCCTTCGGCGCGCGCTCCACCGCCGCCAGCAGGTGCCGGCGTGCCTCGTCCAGCTCGCCCCCGGCATACGCCGGCAACGCGGCGTACAGGGCGCCGAGCTCGCGGTCCGCTCCCGCTCCGTCGAGATCGGGCGCGAGCTGCGCTACCCGCCCGAAGGCGGCCATGAGCTCGCCGCGCCGTTCGATCAATGGAGTGAATCCCTGCATCCGCGCCCAGATCGCCGTGCATACCGCCTCGAGGTAGAGCGGTTCCGCTCCTTCGCGGCCGATCTTCGCCCCGGGATCCGCCACGCCGGCAGCTTCCGGATAGAGCCAGGTCCACGACTGGTGCGCTTCCGCCGCGCACGCTTGTGCATCGCCGGCGATCGCCGCCGTGTCGGGGTCGAGCCACATCCCGCCGCCGCCAGGAGCGCAGCAGGAAGGAGCGTGCCCCGCTTCACTCCTACTTCTTCTTCGGCGGCTTCGACGGCGGCTGCGGAGGAGACGACTTGGGCTTCTGTGCCGCCGTCGCTGCCGGTCCCGACTGCTGCAGCGCGAAGAGCAACCCGCCGCCGTCGGCGCCGCCGTTCTGCGGCGACTCGTACAGCTCGCAGGTGGCCTGGCCGCGCAGCACCAGCTCGCCCTTCTGGTTCTCCGCCCACAGCTCGACGTCGGCGTAGCAGGCGCCGGTCTCCCGGCGCAGCTCGGCGATGCGGCCGTGGCAGGTCAGCTCGTCGCCGGGCCAGACGATCTTGATGAAGCGCGCCCCGAGCTTGCGCACATGCCCGCGCCGCAGCCAGGCGGTGAGCAGCTGCCCGACGAACGCCATCGCCAGCATGCCCGGCGCAAACAGGCCCGGAAATCCGACGGCGTGCGCGTAGGGCTCGTCGAGGTGCAGCCGGTTGAAGTCCCCGGACGACGACGCGTACCGCACGATCTGCACGCGATCGATCGCCGGCTTCGTCAAGGGCGGCAAGTCGTCGCCCATCCGCAGCTCGCTCCAGTAGAAGCTGCGCGCCAGGCTCTGCTTCGGCTCCTGAACCTGCTTGGGCGGAGTGAGCGCCGGCATTCCCCGAGGGGACGGATCGGGCTTGCGCGCCGCGGGCGGCGGCGACGACCTCTTCGCCGCCGGCAGCGGCTTCTTCATGCTGGCCGTGGGAAACTTCGTCACCTTGGCCAGCTTCGCCTTCGGCTTGCGGGCGCTCGATTTGGACACGGGTTTGCTCGCGGGCCGCGCCATCTTGGCTGCGCTGCGGCTACTCATGAAGTTCTCCCGGCGCGTGCTTCGGCGCCATCCGCACCACCCAGAGCTGGCGGGAGCGGTAGACGAGCTCGCCGGCTTCGTCCCGGCCCTCGTCTTCGATGATCACCACGTCGGTGGGCCCGCTCGGCGTCGGCCGGCTCTCGATCCCGGCCACCTTGCTGCGGACCGTCAACTTGTCGCCGGCCACGATCGGCCGCGCGTACTCGAAGCTCTGCTCCGCCTGGAGCAGGTGCTTGCCTTGCGAGAGCAACAGGCCCTCGCGCAGATCGGACGCCGCGCGCAGCGTGGTTGGAAACGTGGGCGGAGCGACGACGCTCCGGTATCCGGCCGCGCGCGCCGCGGCTTCCTCGAAGTAGATGGGATTCGTCTCGCCGATGGCCTCGGCGAAGCGCCGGATGGCCCCCCTCTCCACCTCGTTGACGGCGGGCTTTGCTTCCCGCCCTGCTGCATTGCGGTCGACCACGTTGTCTTCCCCTATCTGCCGGCAGGCAGGTCCAGAACGCTGATCAGCCCCGGCTCGGATCCCTGCACGAGGGGAGCCGCGTGCACGACCGTCCAGGCCGTGGCCTTGTCGCCGGGCGTGCCGCCCGGAATCAGGATGCGGATGCCGGGGTCTCCTTCCAGCTCGATCTCGTCGCGCGGCTGTGGAGCTCCGAGCGCGATGGTGAGGTCCAGGACGGCGACTTCCTTGCCATCGTGAAAGGCGCGCGCCACTTGCTTGAGCCCGACGATGCCGCCCTTCGGCACCGTGAAGCCATCGCCCTGCATGTCCTCTTCGGCCTCCACCGGGTCGATGGACTCGTCGACCTCGTCCACCTCGAGCCCGACGCCCAGCGAGGCGAGCGCGGCGGACTCCATCAGCCCGACGTGGCCGATGGTGCCCTCGTCCACCCCGCGGTCGAACTCTTCCTCGTTGAGCCCGGCGCCCGTCTTGACCTGCAGCTGCTTGCGCCGGGAGCGTGAGTCGACGACGCGGGTGACGCGGACGCGGCCGACGTGGCCGCAGACCGCTCCGAGCGTCGCCGGCAAACGATCCATCACGAACCCGGGGTTCACGCCGGTGCCGAGCAGCGCGAGCTTGCGCTTCTGCGCGAGGCGGTCGAGTCGCTCGGCGATCTCCGGATGCCGCAGCCAGGGATAGGAGAGCTCTTCACAGGTGGAGACGATGCAGAGGCCGGCGGTGAGCGCCTGGGCGAGCTCGCCCTCGATCCGATCCAGGCGGCTGCCGGTCGCGTGCAGCAGGATCCCGCCCTGCGCCTTGCGCATCTCGGCGCCCGCATCCGAGCCGATGACGACCTCCGGCGTGGGCGCGTCCACCACATCCGACAGCTTGCGGCCGACGCGGTGCGGATCGAGGTCGATGGCCGCGACGATCTCCAGATCGTGCTTCTGCAGCGCGCAGCGGGCGATGCCGCGGCCGATGGCCCCTAGGCCCATCAGTGCGACTTTGATCGCCAAGCGCGCCTCCTGGCCCGGGTTTCCGAATTTTGCAAAATGCCGGGCGGAAAGCCTTATAGCCCGCCAATCTTGGCCGAAACAAGCCAAAGCCGGCCGGGAACCTGTACAGAAATCGACTGGATTCATCGATGACGTGACGCGTCTAAAGCTCTGCAAGCATCTGTAACTTCACGGTAAATCACCGCCGGTCCTACGCGGGCTGCCAGGCGCGGATGGGAACGGTTCGGGGCGCTTCGAAGATTCAATACAAAATACAAAAAAGCCGCCGGGGCCTCGCTCCCACCCCCGACGTTCAGCGCAGCCTTTCCTTCAACGCCGCGGGGTCCACCCGATGCTTGAAGGCCTGCTTTCCGTCGATCTCGACCACTGGGATGTCGTGCTTGTGTTCTTCGTACAGCTCGCCGGACCAGCCGATGTCGATCTCGCGGAACTCGAACGCCGTCTCGCGGCGCACGGCGAGAATCGCCGCCTTCGCCGTGCGGCACAAGGAGCATCGCTCGCGCGTGTAGAGGACGACCTGGTGACCGGAGTTAGCCGTGGTGCTTCCTGCGCCGTTTGTAATGCTTGTATCGCGCCACCGGAGGCTGCCCGAGCGGTCCCCCGACCAGGTACATCTTCAGCGCCTCGCGCGCGATGTACGGAGCGTGGACGCGCCACTTGAGCCCGTTCACGACCACCGCCGCCACCGCGATCTTCGGGTCGTCCGCCGGTGCGAAGCCGACGAACCAGGAATAGTCCTTGAACGGCGCCTTGTGGACGCTCAGCGAGCCCGTCTTTCCCGCCACCTCGATGTCGCCCAGGATGTTGCGATGGCGCTCGCGGAAGACGGGGGTCGCCGTGCCCTGGGAGACGGTCAGCTTCATCATGTCGCGCAGCGTGGCGGCCGTCTCCGGGTTGAGCAGCCGCATCGAGCCGGTCGGCTCTACCGTCTCGCCGTCGATGGAATCGAGCAGCGATGGCTCCATCGCCACGCCCGCGTTGCCGACCGACGCCGCGATCAGCGCCGCGTGCATGGGCGAGAGCTTCACCTCGCCGAATCCGGCGGCGCTCCTGGCGAAGTCCAGCCCCGAATCCGGAATCTGGGCCCGCGACTGCTCCACCGGCTGATCGAAGATCGGGCGGTTGAAGAGGAACCGCTCGGCGGACTTGCGCAGGTCGTCCGCGTCGAGGTGCTTCACCGCCATCTTCGCGAACACCACGTTGGCGCTCTTCGCCAGGGCCATGCTGAGCGAGAGGCAGCGGCGATCGAGGTTCGGCTTGTCCTCGAGGAGCTTGCCGACCAGGCGGTGGACGCCGCCGTGGTAGCAGGTCTCGACGTCGGGGTTGACGCCTTTCTCCAGCAGCGCCGCCCCGGTGATGATCTTGAAGACGGAGGCGGCCGGATAGATCTGCTTCGTCACCGCGCCTTCGCCGTATTCCGCCAGGGCGAGCACCTTGCCGCTCTTCGGATCGAGCGCCACCACCGCGGCGCCGACCGGCCTGTACATGCGCAGCAGCTTCTCCATCGATCCCTGCAACTTGGGCTCGATGGTCAGCCGCGCCTCCCTGCCCGAAGGCGTCTTCGCCAGGTACACACCGCCCGACAGCTTCGCCTTCTTCCAGAGCTCGAGCCCCTGCGGGTGATCGACGTGCTGCACGACCGCGTTGGTGGCCGCGGCCGGGACCTGACGGATCTCCGCCGGCTGCTCGGCGATGCCGCCGTCCATCTCGGCCTGCGCCTCGCGGCCTGCGGCGGCGCAGGCGGCAAGGATCAGCGTTGGCTGGGGGCGGAAACGGCGGAGATTGTCGTTCACCTTGAAGTTCATGGTAGCGGGGCTTCGACAGAGCCCGCAACTTCGCGGTTGACGGATCGGTCCGCCGGATCAACTTTCCCGCGCCGTGTTCTCTTCCCTCGAAGCGTATGCCCCCGCGAAGCCTTCGTTCTGGGCGACCCTGACGGCCGAGCTGCAGCCGCGGCACGTGTTCACCGCGATCGTCCTGCTCACGCTGGCCTCGCTCCTCTCCCGGATCGTCAGCGTCGGTTTCAAGCGTGCCCTCGAGCGCCATCGCCAGCGCGGGACGTTGCTGCCGGAGACGGCGACCCAGCTCGCGCTCGCGCGCAGGGTGCTGCACATCGTCATCTGGGCCGCCGCCATCTCCGTCGTGCTCTCGCAGTTCCAGGCGCTGCGCGTGATCTCCACGGGCCTGCTCGCATCGGCCGGATTGTCCGGTCTGATCGTCGGCTTCGCGGCGCGCAGCACGCTCGGCAACGCCATCGCCGGCCTGACCATCTCGATCACCCAGCAGATCCGGATCGGCGACGACGTCGAGCTGCGCGGCGAACGCGGGATCGTCGAGGACATCCACTTCACCTACACCGTGCTGCGGCTTCTCGTTGACGGCCGGCGATTGATCATCCCCAATGACGCGCTGGCGAGCGAGGTGGTGAAGAACGCGACCATGGGCGGGGTCACGCGGATGGCCCGCGCCGACGTGCTGGTGCCGCCCGGGGGATCGCCGGACACGGTCCGCTCCGAGCTGCTTGCCGTCGCGAACGGATTCGAGCATCTCGACCGCGCCGGCACGCCGCCCGAGGTCTATTTCGTGCGCATCGACGAGCGCGGGACGCTCTTGCGCCTGGTCGCCACCTGCAACGACCCGCCGTCCGCCGACCGGCTGGTCCAGAAAGCGCTCGCCCGCGCCTCGGAGGTGGTGTTCCGGCGCGCGCTTTGAGCCACGGAATGTCGAGGCGGTGTGGGAGGTTTTCATGCTAGTTTTCGCGGGCCTGCCGTCAGGCAGTGAACTGAAGGGGATCACGTGAAGACCAATTGGAACGTCTTTGTCGCCGTCTGCGCCGGTGCCGTCGCGGGGTTCGCCATCCGCGACCAGATGACGAAGGGCACAAGTCTCGGTACTCCGCTCCGCAACCCGCAGCAGGCCGTTCCCGCTCCGCCGGCGGGGCCTCCGGGTTCCGACCAGATCTACAAGGTCGCCGTCGGTGACGCGCCGCAAAAGGGCAGCGCCGAGGCCAAGGTGACCATCGTCGAGTGGTCGGACTTCCAGTGTCCTTTCTGCGGCCGCGTCATCGACACGCTGCACCAGATCGAGAGGAGCTACGGATCCGACGTCCGGTTCGTCTTCAAGCACAACCCGCTGCCCATGCACCCGGACGCTCCCTACGCGGCCAAGGCGTCCATCGCCGCGGACAAGCAGGGCAAGTTCTGGCAGATGCACGACAAGCTGTTCGAGGCGAACAACTCCCGCCAGCAGGACGCGCTCAAGCAGGACAAGGTGGACGCCATGGCGCGCGAGATCGGCCTCGACATGGAGCGCTACCAGCGCGACCTGAACGCGCCCGAGACCGCCCAGGTCATCCGCGACGACCAGGCCCAGGCGGCGAAACTGGGAGCCAACGGCACCCCGCACTTCTTCATCGACGGCGCGCGCGTGTCGGGCGCGATGCCGTACGAGTCGTTCAAGGCGGTGATCGACGGGCAGCTGAAGCGTGCGAACGCGGCGCTGGCGAGCGGCGTACAGAAGAAGGAGCTCTACGAGTCCCTGATCAAGGACGGCCAGAGCGGCCCTCCGGCTCCCCCGCCCCAGGCGGCTCCGCCCCCGCAGGCGCGCAACGTCGATCCCGGCGACGGCCCCTGGACCGGGGCGAAGAGGCCCAAGGTGACCATCGTCGAGTGGTCCGACTTCCAGTGCCCCTACTGCGCGCGCGTCGAGCCGACGCTCAAGCAGACCCTGGAGACGTACAAGGACGACGTCCGCCTCGTCTGGCGCAACGAACCCCTCGGCTTCCACCCGAACGCGATGCCGGCGGCGAAGGCTGCCATGGCGGCGTTCAAGCAGGGGAACGACAAGTTCTGGAAGATGCACGCGCTGATGTTCGCCCATCAGAACGAGCTGTCGGAGGCGAAGTACGAGGAGTGGGCGAAGGAGGCCGGCCTCAACCTCGCGCAGTGGAAGAAGGACAAGGAGTCGCCCGAGATCGCCGCACTGATATCCAAGGACAACTCCTACGCGCAGCAGGTCGGCGCCGAGGGGACGCCCTCGTTCTTCGTCAACGGCAAGTTCATCTCCGGCGCCATGCCCTTCGAGACCTTCAAGGGCGCGATCGACGAGCAGATCCGCAAGGCCGACGAGCTGCTGAAGACGGGTACGAAGCAGGAGAAGCTCTACCAGGCGCTGGTCGAGGAGAACGTGAAGGCCGCCGGCGGCTCGCCGCAGGCTGCCGCGCCGGGGGTGGAGCAGAAATTCGACGTCCAGGCCGGGAACGCGCCCGCCAAGGGGGCGAAGACCGCGCCCGTCACCATCATCGAGTTCTCCGACTTCCAGTGCCCGTACTGCGGCCGCGCGCAATCGACGCTGAAGCAGGTGCTGGACCAGTATCCCGGAAAAGTGCGCCTGGTGTGGAAGAACCAGCCGCTCTCCTTCCACTCGAACGCGATGCCCGCCGCCGAGGCGGCCATGGCCGCGTACGAGCAGGGCAACGACAAGTTCTGGGCGATGCACGACCGGCTTTTCGCGAAACAGCAGGAACTGTCGCCCGCCTACTACGAGCAGGTCGCCAAGGAGATCGGGCTCGACGTGGCGAAGTGGAAGGCGTCGGTGGAATCCCACAGTGGTCAGGCCCTGATCCAGGCGGACATGAGCGCCGGCAGCGCCGTGGGCGCGAACGGGACTCCCACCTTCTTCATCAACGGCAAGCGGCTGGTCGGGGCCATGCCCTTCGAGTCGTTCAAACAGGTGATCGACGAGGAGTTGTCCTCCAGGGTCGCGAAGAAGTAACCTTCGCACTGGTGGCTACCTTTCCTCCGCCCTGGAGCCCCGCGCGGTCGAGCACGCCGGCTCCGGCGACAACGAAAGAATGGCGGATCCGGCCGCTGAAGCGCGGAGACCGCGAGGCGGCGTTCAAGCTGCTCGCGGGCGAAGGCTGGGTGGTGCCCTCGCAGGATCAGGAAGCCGTGCTCTCCTGGGTGGTGCAGCATCCGGAGCTGGAGAGCTTCGTCGCGCACGACTCGCTCGCGTACACGCGCCTGTGGGCGATGATCACCATGTCGCACCGGCCGCAGCTGCGCCTCGGCGGGCGGGTGGCGTCGATCGATCTGTTCCTGGTCGCGCCCGAGCACCGGCACAAGGGCATCGGGCACGACTTGCTCCTGCAAGCGCTGCGGCGCGCCGAAGCGCTGGCCTGCAAGCGGGTGGAGATGATGCTGCCCGAGGCTCGCGACGAGCGGCATGCCTTCGTCGAGAGCTACGGCTTTGCGAACAACGGCAACGATCTGTACATCCGCAAGATCGTGCCGCTCACCGTCCGTTGACTCAGGGCAGCGCGCGGACGAAGCGTGCCGTCTTTCCCGCCTCGATCTCCACCTGCTCCTCGTGGCGCCTGCCGTCGGCGCTCTCGAACAACACCGTGTGCGGCCCGGCCGGGAGCGCGATCGGGTTCGCCGCCGGAACCGGCGTCCAGCGGCCGGTATCGCGGCCGTCGATCGTCAGGCGCGTAGCGGGCTTCGTCTGCACGACCAGGTAGCCGATGCTCGGCGGAGCGAGCGGCGTCGCGGCGGCGAGCTGGGGCGGTGGCGCGCTCACCAGCGGCTCCACGGGCGGGGCGGGCGGAGAGGGGCGCTGCGGTTTGCGCGAGGACGGACGATTCCGCGGCGGGGGAGCGGGCGCGGCGTCCGGTGCCTGCGTGAGCACGACTCCTTGGATCTGGAGGGGGCGCTCGGCCTCGAGCTTCGCGTCCAGCTCGATCGGCGCTCCGCCTGGAGCGACCTGCACGGTCGCGGCGAACGGCTTGTACCCTTCCGCGCGCAGCTCGATCCGGTGCGCGCCAGGCGAAAGCGTGTGCACGAAGGGCGGAAGCTGGCCGGAGGGCCGCCCGTCGATGATCAGATCGGCGGCGACGGGTGGCGTGGGAGTGACGATCACTTTCCCCGGGAGCGGCTCGCGCTGCCCGATCACGTACGAGACGGCGGCGACGCCGAGAGCCACCGGGACCGCCGCGTACAGCGCCCAGCGCCGCGTGTTGGCACGGCCGCCCTGCTCCCGCAGGGATCTCGTGAGCGCGGCGGTTCGCATCCTCCTCGGCGCGGCGGTCCGATCGTCCCCGACGTCGAACTGGCCGTTCTCGGCGACGGCCAGCGCGGCGTCATCGACCTGGATGGTGGGCAGCTCGTGCGGATCGGCGGGCGCGGCGACGGGAGCGCGCGGCGTCTGCGTCAGGTCGGCAACGATCACCGCGGGGAGGTCGCTGCGGGCCGCCGGCTCGCGCGAAGCGGGCGCGCCGATGGCGAGCCAGGCGCGGAGGCGCTGCTGCTCGCTCTCGTACTCGGACTTGAACTCCGAGCGCAGCCAGGCCGCGAGGTGGCGGGCGCCGAATACGACGCCGGAAGCGACCGTGAACCGCATCAGATCGTCGTGCAGCTCGGAGGCGGTCTGGTACCGGCGCGCCGGCTCGATGGCGAGCGCTTTCAGGATCACCCGCTCGAGCGCTTCCGGGCATCGGGGGTTGCGGGAACGCGGCGGCGGGATGGCGCCGAGGCGCACCTTCTCCAGGACTGCGTAATCGGAGTCGCCGACGAAGAGCTTCTCGCCGCAGACCAGTTCCCAGAGGAGGATGCCGCAGGCGAACACGTCGCTGCGTCCGTCGACGGCGTCGCCCTTGACCTGCTCGGGCGACATGTAGCTGAACTTTCCCTTGAGGATTCCCGACTGCGTCTTCTGCAGCCGGCTTTCCGCCTTTGCGATCCCGAAGTCGATCAGCTTCACCTCTCCCTCGAAGCTGACGAGCACGTTCTGCGGCGAGACGTCGCGGTGCACGATGCCGAGCGGCCTGCCCTGCGCGTCGCGCTTGCGGTGCGCATGGTCGAGCGCCTCGCAGACCTCCGCGGCGATCAAGCAGACTTGCGGCAGCGGCATCGCCTCCTGCCGCTTGCGGAAGCGCTCCATGAGCTGCCGCAAGTCGCGCCCGGAGACGTACTCCATGGCGATGTAGAGGCTCTCCTCGTGCTTGCCGAGCTCCAGCACCTGGACGATGTTCGCGTGCGCGAGCTGGACCGCGATGCGCGCCTCGTCCACGAACATGCGGATGAACTCGGCGTCCTCGCCCATGGTGGGAAGGATCTTCTTGATCGCCAGCAGCCGCTCGAATCCCTCCACGCCGAAGGCCTTGGCGACGAACACTTCCGCCATGCCACCGACGGCGATCCGCTCGAGGAGGAGGTACTTTCCGAACTTGGTGGGATGGCGCATGGCGGAGGGCATGGGAGCGTAGCGCCATGGAGACGGAACGGGCAAGATGAGCCTGATGCACGTCTGCCACGCTTGCCGAAAGGTCGTGGACCTCGGGGTCTCGGGCGCCGCCGGCCGGCGCGACGAGTGCCCGCACTGCCGCGCGCCGCTGCACTGCTGCCTGAACTGTCACGCCTACGACGAATCGATGCGCTACGGGTGCCGGGAGCCGCAGGCCGAGCCGCCGGCCGACAAGGAGCGCGCGAACGCCTGCGAGCTGTTCGTCTTCAAGAAGGGGGACCGCGCGCCCAAAGAGGAGGATCCCCGGGCAAGGGCGCTGTCGGCGCTGGACGCCCTGTTCAAGAAGTAGTCTCGCTGGCGATCCAGTCGAGATACGCGCCATGTCCCCGCTCGATGGGAATGGCGAGGATCTCCGGCACGTCGTACGGGTGCAGCTCCAGGATGCGCGTCTTCAGACTCTCGTACTGCCCCTGCCGCGACTTCAGCAGCACCAGCACCTCGTTCTCGTCCTGCACCTTCCCCTCCCACCGGTAGATCGAGCGCAGCGCCGGCAGGATGTTGGCGCAAGCGGCCAGCTTCTCGCCGATCAGCGCCTTCGCCACCTCGACCGCCGCGTCCGCGGTCGGCAGCGTGGTCAGGACCAGGATGGCGTCGGTCATCTTCAGCCTTTCCTCAGGCGGCCCAGGGCGTGGGCGATGGCGGAAGGTCCCTTGAGGCCTTTCGCCGCCATCCAGCCAAAGACCTTGGCGCCGCCCGACATCATCACCCCGAGCCAGCCGCGCTTGGTGAGCTTGAGCAGCCCGCTGTGCAGCTTGACGCCGATCTTGCTCTGCGGGTCCTGGGCGATGATGTGCTGGAAGAAGAGGATTCCCAGATCGCCCACGTCCGCATTCGGATTCGACGCGATCGCGGTCACCGCGCCCGGTGCCATGGTCAGCTCGAAATCGGGGTCCTTCGCCCTGCCGTCGAGGAAGCGCGGCTTGCCGTCCACCAGCGTGAAGCGGTACTCGCCGGCGACGTCGGTGAAGCGCACGCCCACTTCCGCAGGGGCCTTGAGGTGCGAGGCCGCCTTGCGGGCGGACTCGCTCGTCTCGAAGAACCGCTGCAGAACGATGTTCGAGGGCTCGGGTGTCTGCTCTGTGGCCATGCCCGCCGCAAGCTATGCGGCCTGCTATCATTGCGCAACATGACGCCGCGCGAAGTGGCAGCAGTGCTGCGGGAGATCTCGCAGCTGCTGCAGCTCAAAGGGGAGAACGCGTTCAAGGTCCGGGCCTACGACCTGGGCGCGGACGCTTTCGAGACCCTGCCGCCGGACCCCGCGGCGCAGGGCGGTCTCTACGAGCGCGTCAAGGCGGGGACGCTCTGCGAGCTGGAGGGAGTGGGCAAGGCCATCGAGCAGAAGGTCACCGAGCTGGTCAACACCGGGAAGCTCGACTATCTGGAGAAGCTGCGCCTCGAGTTCCCGCGCGGGGCGCTCGATCTGGTGCAGATCCCCGGCCTCGGCCCCCGCAAGGCCGCGGCGCTGATCCACGAGCTCGACGTCGCGAACCTCGACGATCTGGAGAAGGCGGCGCGCGAAGGCCGCGTGCGCGGGCTGAAGGGGTTCGGCGAGAAGACCGAGGCCTCCATCCTCGAAGGGATCGCCAAGGTCCGCGTGCGGCAGGCGGCGCGCAAACCGCTCTGGGAGACGCGGCCTCTGGCCGAGCAGCTCGTAGAGCGGGTACGGGCCGCGCCCGGCGTGGCGCGGGCGGAGATCGCCGGCAGCGTCCGCCGCTACAACGAGACGAACGGCGACATCGACATCGTCGCGGCGGTGAACGGCCCGGTCGAGCCGGTGATGGAGGCGTTCGCCGTCGCGCCCGGCGTCGCGGAAGTGCTGGCGCGCGGAGGCACCAAGTCCTCAGTGCGCCTGCGCGACGGGCTGCAGGCGGACCTGCGGGTGGTGAGCGTGGCGCAGTTCGCCACCGCGCTGCACCACTTCACCGGAAGCAAGCAGCACCACGTCAAGTTGCGCGGGATCGCGCGGGACAAGGGCCTCAGCATCTCCGAGTACGGGCTCGCCCGCCTCGACGGCGGACCGTCGCTGCAGCCGGAATCCGAAGAGGCGCTGTACGGCTTGCTCGGGCTGCAGCCCGTCCCGCCCGAGCTGCGCGAGGACCTGGGCGAGCTGGAGCTGGCCGCGAAGCGCGCGCTGCCCGAGCTGATCGAGCAGCGCGACATCCGCGGATTCGTGCATTGCCACTCCACCTGGTCCG
>VBKQ01000215.1 GCA_005879505.1 Deltaproteobacteria bacterium | reverse complement strand
GCTGCCGCTGACCACGTTTCTCGAAACCTGCCGCCTGTTGCAGGTGTCGCCCTCGGACGTGGAATGGGATTACGCCGGACTCAATCACCGCGGCTTCATCTTCATGCTCAGGCACCGGGACGAGGATCTGATGCCACGGCTGCCCGAAATGCTCGACGGACGAACCATCTTCGGCATCAAGGCCGAAGACATTCGCGAGGTCGGCGCGCTTCCCTTGAAATACTTCCGCTTGTCGCCCTCGGTGGGTCGGGCGAAGTTCCTGGACGAGCTCAAGAAGGCGCTGGCGGGCGAGCTCGAGGCAGGGACAACGCCGCCGCCTAGCCTCTCGCTGCGCGACCAGTCCTGGTACGAGGCCGCGGTCGTTCCGATGGTCGCCGCCATCTTCGCGGATGATGGCCGTCGGATGATCGTCAACTGCCTGCGCGACGACGGCCTCGTCCGGGAAGTTCCGGCGCGGGTGTGGCGCGATCGCGTGGAAGTCGTCGCAGCGGAGCCGCCGGCGCGCCTGGCGCCGTGGCTCGAGCGCTGGGCCTCCCACGAGCGCGCGCTGCTCGACGCTCTCGAATCGCCGAGTCTGGAGCGGATCGAGGGCGCGCTCGCGCTCGATCCCATGGTGCCCCAGGCTCGGGCGAGCGAGATCGCGCAGGCGATATGGGCGGAACATGCGAACTGATCCTTTGCGCATAGCGATCGTCGGTTGTGGGCGAATGGGACTGCAGCACGCCCGCACAGCCTCTCACCTCGGCCACCGCATCAGCGTGGCTTGCGATGTGGACCTGGCGCGCGCGACTGCGCTCGCCAGCGCGTATCCCGGCTGCCAGGCGATCACCGACCCCGCCGCCATCCGCTGGGCCGACATGGACGCCGGTTTCGTCTGCACGCCTCCGTTTGCGCGCGGGCCAGTGGAGCTGTTCGCTGCGCGCGCGGGCGTACCGCTCTTCCTCGAGAAACCGGTCGGCCTCTCGGCGGCGCAGTGCCTTTCCGCGCTGGCCGCCTTTCGCGAGGCAGGCGTCATCACTTCCGTTGGGTACATGAATCGGTATCGCGCCTCAGTTCGCCGCGCGAAGAGCCTGCTGGGCAGCGAAACCATACTCGGCTTCGCCGCGCATTGGGTCTGCGCGGCCTACCGGGTTCCCTGGTGGGGAGATCCGGCGCTCTCCGGCGGCCAGCTGAACGAGCAGTGCACCCATCTCATCGACCTCGCGCGCCACCTCGTCGGCGAGGTCGTCGAGGTCAACGCCTTCGCGCAACCTGGCGAGGGCGACGGCAGCACCGCCGCGGTCTCCATCCTGCTGCGCTTCCGCAACGGGGCGCTCGGCACCGTGATCTGCGGCTGCCTCGCGCAAGAAAAGCAGATCGGTTGCCGCGTCTTCACGCCGCGAGGTCAGATCGTGCTCGACGGCTACGACTTCAAGTGGTCGCCGTCCGCCGCATTCGGCGATGGCAGCGATCTCGAACCCGCCGATGACGTCTTCGTCGCCGAGTGCGCGGCTTTCCTCGAGGCCGTTCGCTCCAGAGATGCGGCGTCCATCCGCTGCGATCTGGCCGAAGCGATGAGGACCCAGCGGGTGGTGGATGCCGCGCGGGCCGCATTGGCCATCGGGCCCGAACGAAACATTGGGGAGGGGAGCCATGCAATCGACTACATTTGACGGAGCGGTCGCAGTCGACCAGGGCGGTTCCAGCCGCAGCCTGACGGTCGTGGAAACCGCGCGAGTGGGCCCTCGTCCTCCGCCGCCACAGTGGGCATCGCTGTCGATGGATTGTGCGGCGCGCACCAGCTACCAGGTGGTTTTCTCCAACGCGCTGCTGCAGTCGCAAACGAGTGCGCTCGTCGAAGCCATCGGCGATCGCAAGGCGCTGCTGGTGACCACTCCGACGGTCGATCGGATGTACGGCTCAGCGATACGCGCGGCGTTGGAGAAGACCGATACCGTCTCGACGCTGGTCCTGAACGTCCGGGAAGAGACGAAATCGATGGAGCTGGTGCAGTCCGTCTGCGCCGAGGCGTTCTCGCACGGGCTCAACCGGCGCGGGCTGCTCATTGCCTTCGGAGGAGGCGTCTGCTCCGACATCGTCACGCTTTCCGCGTCGCTGATCCGCCGCGGGATCGCCCACATCCGCGTGCCCACCACGCTGATCGGGCTGATCGACGCCGGCATCGGTCTCAAGGGAGCAGTGAACTTCCGCGGCAAGAAGAGCTTCATCGGCTGCTTCCATCCGCCCGAGCACGTACTGATCGATCCTGCGTTCCTGCGGACCCTGCCGCGCAGGTACCTGGTGTCCGGCGTCGCCGAGGCCATCAAGATGGGGATCGCGCGCGACGAGAGCCTGTTCGACCTGCTCGAGAGGCGATCGCTCGACCTGGTGACGTCCGGCTTCGACGAGCCCGTGGTCGCAGGACGGGAGCTCTTGCAACGGTCGATCTGGGCCATGCTCGACGAGCTCTCTACCAATCCATACGAGGATCAGACTTACGAGCGTCTGGTGGATTTCGGTCACAGCTTCAGCCCGGCTCTCGAAGGGGCACTCGGCTTCGACATCCACCACGGCGAGGCGGTGGCCATCGACATGGCCCTCTCAGCGACCATCGCGTTATCGCTGGGATTGATCACCCCCGACGTCTGGCAGCGCATTCTCGGCGTCTTGAGGACGGCCTCCTTGCCGGCTTTCTCGCCCAGGCTCGACGTTCAGCTTTGCCGCGACGCGCTCGCGGAGGCATGCCGCCAGCGCGGAGGGTCGATGAACCTCGTCGTGCCCGCCGGCATCGGCCGGGCAGTTTTTCTCAAGGACCCCCGCGAGGTGACGGACTCTCTGCTCGAGCATTCGCTGGGCTTGCTATCCTCGAGCGCGGCGGCGAATTCATGAAGACCAGGTTCGAGGATTGCGCCTTCGAGCGTGTGCGGGCCCACGGCGGCGCGCGCGAGATCTCCTTTGCGCGCGTGGTGTCGCGCAAAAGGGGATCGATCCGGTTCATCGATCTCTCGGTGCTCACCCCCGGGGCGGACATCGGTTGTCACACGCACGAGGAGGACAACGAGGAGCTCTATGTCGTCGTGTCCGGAAAAGGCCTGATGACGCTAGACGGCGAGGAGTTCGAGGTCGGTCCCGGGCATGTCATCCTCAACCGCCCGGGCGGAACGCATGGCCTGAAGAACATCGGCGACGAGGAATTGCGCATCGTGGTGATCGAAGTCGAATCGGCCCCAGAAGATCTTCGATGAGCGATCGCGACAACGGATGGAAGGTCGAGCTCGTCGAGACATTGACGAGAAATCCCTGGTTCGGCGTGCTGCTGCAGAGGGTCACCCAGCCCGACGGCTCCGCGGCGCCGTATTACAGCATCGACTTTCCCAATCGTGCTGTCGGCGTCGTCGTGCGGCGCGGCGACGAGTTCCTACTCATCCGCCAGTATCGATTCATCGTCGACGAGCACGTGTGGGCCATTCCCTCCGGGGGAGTGGAGAACGGCGAAAGCGTCGTCGACGCGGCCGCTCGCGAGATGGAAGAGGAGACGGGCTATCGTCCGTCGACGCCTCTCGAGCACCTCGTCGGCTACTATCCGTCTTACGGCTCTGGCAATCAGCGCTTCGAGCTCTTTCTCGCCGACGATCCGGTGTGCGTGCGCGAATCGCCGGATACGCGAGAGGTCATCTCCATGCGCTGGTTCAGGAAGGCAGAAGTGCTGGCCATGATCGAGCGCAACGGCATCGTCGACGGGCTCTCGCTCACGCCGCTCTTGCTGGTGCTGCTCCGCGAGGCGCTGGCGATGAACGCGATGAGGGCGGTGCCTTGAGGCGCTTTTCCCACGTCTCCAGGCGCTCGAGAGCGATACGATCACAGCCTTGCCGACGATTCGCACCTGGACAGCCTCGATCGAGGCGATGCTCCTCGGAGCACTCGCGGGCGGTAGCGTCGCGACGCTCGCTCCCGGTGGTGGGCTGCTGCGGCTGGCAGTGGCCGCAGCGTTGGGAGCCACTTTGGGAAGTCGGCTCTCGGGCGATGCGGGTTCGAGCGCGCTGACCACTGCCCCACCGTCGTGGGCGAGCGCCTTCGCTATGGCGTTCCGCTGCCGGGACCGCCGCCGCAGACGCAGCCGATCTGCCAGAAGGGTCGCGCCGCTCTGTATGCGTTGCCGTGACGCCGCGGTGAGGTTGATTCGGACTGTCCTCGCCGGCGCGGGTTGCCAGGGCGTCTCAGTCCTTCGTCTTCGTCCGGACCAGGGCGGCCTGCCGCATCCAGTAGCGGAGCGGCCTGCGGGACAAAAACCGGTCGATCGGATCGACCGCGCGCAGAATCGCGGTGCTGAAATCGGGTTTGCAATCGAAGCGAACGGGCGAATACCTCCCCTTGGTCGTAAGCTTTTACCTCGCGCTCGACGCGCTCTTGAACGGACGGGTTCAAGGCGGCCATCTAACCCGCCCGGCGCCGCTGAAGCAATGAAATCCATGGCAAGCCTAGACGCGCTGCGCTCCCTGCGGTGCTCGTCGGCGCGGCGGCGGACGCCGCTCTGGCGCGCTGCTGTTCGCGGCAGGTTTCGCAGGTGCTGAGCCGCCTCCGGCTGCCGGGGCTGGCACGCCGGCCACCTGACCGCATGGTAAGGATTCCGCCATGGCCGAGGCGCGAGCGGTCGCGATCGAGGCGCGGACCCCGCGTCAGTTGTTGCTCTTCGCCATGGCTGCATCCCTGCTCTGGAAGCTACAGGCGCTCGCGCTGCCTCCCCACGGCGAGCACGCCTGGCGCGACGCCGACGGCCTGGGCGTCGCGCGCGCTTTCCTGCACGAGAGCTGGAACCTGCTTCTCCCGCGCGCGGCGGAGCGCGGCTCGCTGCCGGGCATCGTCGGGATGGAGTTTCCGCTCGTGAACTGGCTTGCCGCAGCGTCGATGGCTCTCTTCGACGAAAGTGATGCCGCCGCCCGCGCAGCGGCCTGGCTCTCGGTAGCGCCGCTCGCGCTGGGCGGGCGCGCGCTAGGGCGGCGGCTGCTCGGCAACGAGCTGGCGGCTGCGCTCGCGGCGGCCTGCCTCTGCCTCCAGCCGCTAGTGCTGATCTTCTCGCGCAAGCTGATGCCCGAGATCCCCATGCTGGCGCTCCTGGTGTGGGGCCTCTATTTCGCTCATGTCGCGCTGACGGAGCCTTCTCCCTGGCGCGCGCTCCCCGCCGGACTGCTCCTCGCGCTGGCCGCCGTGATCAAGCCCACTGGCGCCGCGGCGGGAGTCGCAGTGGCCATCTGGGCCGCGCGGGCCTTGCACGAGTCGACCGGGCGTGACCGGATGCGCCTCGCGCTGCGGGCGGTTTGCATCGCCGCGTTGCCCGTCTCGGCCACCGCGGCCTGGTTCATGTGGGCGCGCTTCCTCGAGCTGAGATACGGCCTGCCTCTCTTCAAGCTGCGCCACGACTGGCTGGAGTGGATGCACCTCATCTACCGGCCCACTTTCCTCGCGGTGGTGCTCGGCCGCGTTCTCCACCTCTATATGCTCTGGCCCACGGTCATCTTTCTCGCCTTCCGCTTTCGCGACACGGCCGCGGCCGTGCGCGCGCACCGCGACGTCGCCGCCTGGGCGCTGGCGGCGCTGGCCCTCATCGTGGCCTTCGGCAGCCACAACTACCAGCACTCGTACTACGCGGTGGGAATCCTGCCGCCCCTTTGCCTTCTGGCCGGCGATGCGGTGGCGCGGGCTGCGCGCGCGCTGAGGCGCTCTTCGCTCGTCGTGGAAGTCTTCGTGCTGGTGTTCGCCGTGACGGCCGCGGTGCGCGCGGCGCCTCGCTTCCCGCCCCTCGGGTACGACCCGGCCGGTGTGGCCGCCGCGCTTCCGCGGCTGCCCCAGGGTCTGACGGTCGCGACCGACGAGGCGACGCCGGTGGTCTCGCTAGTGATCCTGCACCGCATCGGCTGGGCGCTGCCGCCCGAGGCGCTCACGCCCGCGCGGCTGGAGGAGCTGCGGCGGGAAGGCGCTCGGGTCTTGATCGAATCGGCCTTCGGCGGTTGGCTGACTCCGGAAACTCGCGCGGCGCTGTCCACGCCGGTCTACCAGGACGCGCAGGTGCGCGCCTACGCGCTGGCAGCGCCGGCCCGCTGAGGCAGGGCGGTCACCGGAACGACCGCTCCCACCAAGGCGAGGCTGCTAGGATGCAGCGTCGCGAAATAAGGAGGGCACGAGGTTGGGTGTAGGGCATGCTGCTGTTGCGCTGGGAGCGGCAAGAGCCGCTCCGCGCGTGAACGCGGGCTGGCTGGTGTTCGCCGCGTTGCTGGCCGACTTCCTGCTCGGCGTTTTTGCGGCGCTGGGCCTGGAGCACGTCCACGTGCCGCCCGACTATGCCTCTCGCCACTACCTCACCTTCACGTTCCCCTATTCGCACGGCCTGGTACCGTTGCTGATCTGGGGCGC
The DNA here is from genome assembly GCA_005879505.1 of Deltaproteobacteria bacterium. GTDB lineage: Bacteria > Myxococcota > Myxococcia > Myxococcales > 40CM-4-68-19 > 40CM-4-68-19. Next base: position 1,595 of record VBKQ01000215.1, on the reverse strand, counting down.
TCTTCTTGGGTGGCTCGTTTCGCGGCTCCATGGGTCCGACCGACCGCGCGCTCTCATTGTCGTTGGAGCGCTGGTCGTTTCGCACTTTCTTCTCGACGGCTTCGTTCACGTTGCGGGGCTCCCGATCCTCGGGGACAACTCTCCCAAGCTTGGCTTGGGGCTGTGGAAGGAGATGCCGCTCGAACTGGCGCTGGAGACCTTGCTCACGGGGATCTGCGTGGGTCTCTATCTTCGCTTCATCGGTTCCGAGGCGCCGAAGGGTGCGCGCTACGGCATCCCGGCGCTCATGCTGCTTCTCACCGCAGCGACCTGGAGCCCGCTTGCCACGCCCACACCGCCTTCGCCGCCGCAGCTCATCCCTGGTTGGATCGGCATGCCGGTGCTGTTTAGCCTCCTGGTGTACGCGCTCGATCGAAGGCGGGTTCGCGAGGCGCGCATGAAAACCATCGGACTGGGATGAGTTGGGTCGAAGGAGGCACGAACCCCATGAACACGGTACCCGGCAGCCTGCAGATCCTCTCGGCAGCCAGCATCGCGAACACAAGCTTCTTCGATCGCGCCGTGAGCGAAGCCGATCTCCCCGCGGAGCTGACCCGATGGACGAGTTGGCACTGGGCACGCACCGTTGCCAGCCTCGGAGCTCTCGGCGCCGCTCTACTGTCGCTTGCACGCGTCGGATAGGAGAGGAGTATCTCGAGCAGCGAGAACCCGTAAATTCGCAGTCCTTACGGGCGGAAAAAGATGGCGGGGTGTACGGGACTCGAAGTTTCGAGAGGCATTTCAGCTAACAGGGCGGCGACGCACGCCAATTCGTCGATTCGCCCGAGGGTGCAGCAGCTTGCGAGGTAGAGGTTGTCGGCATGGTTCCGCGCGAGACCCCCCAATTCCGCCGCAGTCTTGGAGACATTCTGGAGACGGCATCGGACAAGCGAGCAGAGACGACGCAAGGCACGAGGCGGGAGGGTGGGCTCGCTGGGAGAACCAGGGGGAAGGCGAGAGGAGCGTCGCCCTTGCCAAGGCGAACGTCGCCGTTCGAACCCGGTGTTCCGCTCCAAACTTCTCATGGGCCCGGCAGCTTCGCTGACCGGGCCCTGATATTTCTGGACCGATGGTCGTTCTCAGGTGCACGCGAAAGCTGCTCCGCCGCCTGCGCAAGACGCCGGCAGAGGACGCAGCTACCTCGTCCACCTTGCTAGGTGATTGGTACGCGAACGTCCTGTTCGTGTATCGGAAGCCAATCATCCTCGCGGTCAGCGCGCGGACCCTGCTGCCAGTTCTGATTCCTGCGCGCGATCCCGCGTCGCTGGGGCCGCGTCTCGCCGCAGCTCTTGCGGAGATTCTGGCAGCGCTCGGGATTCCCGCGGACCAGATTCGGGGTGAGCAGCAGCAGGTGGCGCAGATCGCGTTGGCGCCAACGAGCCGCCGGCAGATTCTTGGGACGATGAACGACTTCGATAGGATGCTCGAGCCGGCGCCCGGCCAATCACTCACCTCTGCTGCTCTGGAACTGGCGCAAGCGCCATGCGGGCCGATTGGGATGGACAGTCCCGATCGCGCCACTGTGAGCCTGTTCGCAAATCCGTCGGACACGGAGC
>VBKQ01000214.1 GCA_005879505.1 Deltaproteobacteria bacterium | reverse complement strand
CGGTTCTCGACCGGATCGCAGAACAGGCCCTTCTGCCAGCGCGGGTAATGCTTGACGCTCGACGACACGACGTCGCCGTTCGCGGTGCGCACCACCACGCTGCGGACGGAATCCGTTCCGAAGTCGATCCCCAGCACCAGGCTCTCTGCGTTTCTCATGCCCTCACCACTACTCCATCCGCCACCAGGGCGGCGCTCATGATCGTCTGTTGGGTCGCCTGATCCTTCTCCAGCACCGTCTTCACCCGCCCCTCGTGCATCACCAGGACCCGATCGGAGAGGGCCAGGATCTCGGGCAGCTCGGAGGAGATGAGGATGATGGAGACGCCTTCCGCCGCGAGGTCCGAGACGATCCGGTGCACCTCCGCCTTCGCCGCCACGTCGATCCCGCGGGTCGGCTCGTCCAGGATCAGGATCCGCGGCCGGGTCGCAAGCCACTTCGCGATCACGACCTTCTGCTGGTTGCCCCCGGACAAGTCGTTCACCACCTGCTCGCGGGTCGCGATGCGGATGCGCAGTGAGGAGACGTACGAATCGGTGATCTCTTCCTCCTTCTTGCGGCCGAGGAAGGCGCGGAAGCGGCGTAGGACGCGGTGGACCGCGAGCGTCAGGTTCTCCCGCACGTTCATGGGGAGGACCAGGGCCTGCACCTTGCGATCCTCGGGGAGGTAGGCGATGCCGAGCGCGACCGCGTCGCGCGGGCTCCCGATCCGGACGTCCTTGCCCTCCAGCAGGACCCGGCCGCCGGTCTTCTTCGCAGCCCCGAAGAGGATCCGGGCCATCTCGGTGCGTCCCGCGCCGATGAGGCCGGCGAACCCCAGGATCTCGCCTTTGCGCAGGGTAAAGCTGACGTCCTTCACCGTGGGCGGTCCAGAGAGGCCCTCGACCCGGAGGATCTCGGGGCCGGGGACGGCAGTCCCTACACGGGCGGCGCGAGAGCCAAGCTCCCGCCCCACCATCCGGTTGATGAGCTCGTCCATCGTACCGGTCTTTGCGTCGACCTCTCCCGCGTTCCGGCCGTCGCGCAGCACCGCGATGCGATCGGTGATCTCGAACACCTCGGAGAGCTTGTGCGAGATGAAGACCACCGAAACCCCCCTCTGTTTGAGGTCGCGAATCACCTTGAACAGCCGGGAAGTCTCCCGGTCGGTGAGCGACGAGGTCGGCTCGTCCATCACCAGCAGCTTCACGTTGGTGAGCAGGGCCTTGGCGATCTCGATCATCTGCTGTACCGCGGTGGAGAGCAGCCGGACTTCGACGTCGAGGTCGATGTGCACGTCGAGGTAGTCGAACAGCTCGAGCGCCTTCTTCCGCATCGCCGCTTCGTCGAGGAAGGGGGAGCGGCCCCGGAAAATCTCGCGACCGAGGAAGAGGTTCTCGATCGCTTTCAGATTCGGGCAGTTGTTGAGCTCCTGGAAGATCAGTGTGACTCCAGCCTCCTGCGCCTGGTGGATGGAGCGGAACGCAATCCTTTTCCCCTCCCAGAGGATCTCGCCGGCGTCGGCGCGGTAGACCCCTGCGAGGATCTTCATCAGGGTCGACTTGCCCGCGCCGTTCTCGCCCAGGAGGCCAACGACCTCGCCGGGGCCGACCGAGAAGCTCACGCCGTCGAGGGCACGCACGCCCGGGAACGTCCTCGACACCTGCCGCATCTCGAGGAGAGGGGCGGCCATATCACGCCCTCCTCTTGGCGCGGTCCAGGACCGCCGCGAGCACGATGATGATCCCGATGATCGCGGTCTGCCAGTACGAGGAGACCCGCATCAGCACCAGGCCGTTCTTGATCACCCCCATGATGCAGGCGCCGATGAGCACGCCCAGCACGCTCCCCGAGCCGCCCGCGAGCGAGGTCCCGCCGATCACCGCCGCCGCGATCGCGTCCAGCTCCCAGCCCTTGCCGGTATCGGCCTGGGCGGAGTTGAAGCGAGCGACCAGGATGATCCCGGCGATCGACGCGCAGGCAGCGGGAATGAGGTAGAGGACGAACTTGATCCGCTTGACGTCGATCCCGGAGAGGAAGGTGGCCTGCTCGTTGCCGCCGATCGCGTAGGTGCGGCGTCCGAACGCGGTGGTGCTGAGCGCCAGGTGGGCGAGCACGGCGATCGCCACCGCGATCCACAGCGGGATGGGCAACCCGAGGAAGGAGCCCTGGGCGATGGGGAGGAACGAAGCGGGGACGTCCGTGATGGGCCAGCCCTTGGTGAGCCCGAGCACCAGGCCCGAGGCGAACGAGAGCATCCCGAGCGTCACGATGAACGGCGCGATTCCGACGTACGCGACGAGCGCGCCGTTCACCGCCCCCATGACGAGCCCGACGAAGATGCCGAGGAGCACTGCAAACGGCGGCGGGACGCCGATCGTCATCGCGTACGCGGCCCCCATGCCCGCGAGCGCCATGACCGAGCCCACCGACAGGTCGATCCCACCAGTGAGGATCACGAACAGCTCGCCCAGGGCGACGATGGCGACGAACGAGATCTGCCGCGATACCAGGTAGAGGTTGCCGGCGCCGAGGAAGTTCGGCGCGGCAATCCCGATCACCGTCATGAGGAGGATGAGGGCGAGGAAGATCGCCGACTCCCTCCTCCTCACCAGGGTGCGAACGATGTTGCGGCCCGGTTTGGGGTCTTGCTTGGCGTGCATTCGCCGTGGCTCCAGCGGCCGTGACGGGAGGGCCCCGGATGGCGCCGGCTGGCCCGGTGGCGGGCGTAGCGCGGCGCCTCCGGAACGAGGCCTACATGGTCGTGAACTGCTTCTTCATCTCGGTCATGTAGGTGTCCACGTTCGGCTTGGTCACGAACAACACGCCCGTGTCGGTGACCTTGGGCAGAGCCTTCCCCTTCGTGGCATCGAGGAGCGCCTCCACCGACAGCCAGCCCATCTTGAAGGTCTTCTGCACGATGCAGAACGCCATCGTGCCGTCGCGGATGCCCTGGAGCGTGTCCTTGAGGTCGTCGAAGCCGGCGAGGAGGACCTTGCCTGCCTTCTTCTGCTGCTTGAGAACCGAGGCAGCGGCCGGCGCGCCCTCCGCAGATACCGCGAAGATGGCGGTGAGGTCGGGATAGGTCTGGAGGATCGCCTCGGTCTTGTTGGTGGCGACGGAGAAGTCGCCGGCGACATCGACGACCTCGAGGATCTTCACGCCCGGCGCGGATTTCGCCATCGCCTCCTTGAAGCCCTGGGTGCGGAGGTTCAGGTTCGCCGCCCCGAGCCCGCCTTGGAGGATCACGATCGACCCCTTGCCCTTCATCAGCTCGGCCATCTTCTTTCCCGCCTCGTACCCGGCGGTCTTGTTGTCCGTGCCGATGTAGGTGAGGGCCTGCGACGACGGCGCCGGCGCGTCGAAGGTGATGACCTTGATCCCGGCGCGGGTCGCCTCCGCGATGACAGGGACGAGGCCGGCGTCGTCCAACGCGGAGATGGCGATGCCGTCCACCCGCTGTGCGATCAGCTCCTCGATCGCCTTGACTTGCAGCGGCAACTCGAACTTCTGCGGGTCCACCTTGTCGACGTTGACGTCGTATTTCTTGGCGGCGGCCTTGAAGCCCTCATAGCAAGGCTCGTAATAAGGGTGGACGCCCTTGGGGACCATCACGAAGGTCTTCTTCGGAGCGGCTGGGGAGCCGTGCGGCACGAGGAGGAGCGCCGCGAGGACCGGCAGTGCGAGTCTCTTCCAGTTCATGGGATTCTCCCTTCAAAATCCTTTCAGCTGGATTGGCTCTTCGATGGTGGCTGGGCTAGAATCGCCGCGACTGTGAGCGCTCACATGCGGGAAGTCAAGTCGGTACCGGCGAGGCGCGCGTGAGGGGACCGCTCGCTCGCCCGCGCAGGCTGAAGGGGCGCGGGCAGCGCCCCGCGGTGATGACCGACGTCGCGAAGCTCGCCGGCGTGTCGCACCAGACCGTCTCCCGGGTGCTGCACGACAGTCCCCATGTGCGGCGCGGCACGCGGGAGCGCGTCCTGAAAGCCATCCGGCAGCTGGACTATCGCCCCAACCCGGTGGCGCAGGCGCTCGTGACCGGGCGCTCCCGATCGCTTGGGGTCGTCAGCTTCGACACCACGCTTTACGGACCAGCCTCGACGCTGCTCGGGATCGAGGAGGCCGCGCACGACCGCGGCTACGCCGTCAGCATCGCGAGCCTCCGCTCGCTGAACCGGGAATCGGTCGTGAGCGCGGTGCAGCGCCTGCGCGACCAGGGGGTGGACGGTGTCGTGGTGATCGCTCCGCAGCGAGCCGCGGTGGACGCGCTCCTGCACCTTCCGCCGGAGGTGCCGGTCGTCGCGGTGGAAGCGGGCCCCGACAACTCGGTCCCTGTGGTGGCTGTGGACCAGCACGCCGGGGCGGCGGCGGCGACGCGACATCTGCTCGAGCTCGGCCACCGCCACATCTGGCACATCGCGGGTCCGCAGGACTGGCTCGAGGCCGAGCAGCGGATCGAAGGATGGCGCTCGGCGCTCCGAGCCGCGGGCGCCGCCGAGCCGCCATTGCTCCGGGGCGACTGGAGCGCGCGCTCGGGTTACGACGTCGGCGAGCACCTGCTCGCCGAGGCGGGCGTGACCGCGGTCTTCGTCGCGAACGATCAGATGGCTCTCGGCCTGCTGCGCCGCCTCCACGAGGCGGGCCGCGAGACGCCGGGCGAGATCAGCGTCGTCGGGTTCGACGACATCCCCGAGGCGGCCTACTTCACGCCGCCGCTCACCACCGTCCGGCAGGACTTCGCCGAGGTGGGCCGGAGGTGCCTCCACCTCCTCCTCGGCCAGATCGAAAGCCGGGTACGGTCCTGGTCGCGCGTGGTCGTCGCGCCCGAGCTGGTGGTGCGGCGGAGCACCACGGCGGCCCGGGACCGCTGAGGTTTCGTGTCAAGCTCCCGCCGCGATGGAGTCGAGCAGCTCGCCTTCCCGCCCGAGCTCGTGCGCGAGATCGAACGCCGTGTAGCGGTCCCGAAGCAGGCGGACGTTCCTTACCGGGAGCAACCGCTGGGGCTCCGCGATGCGCAGTGTCTCGAGCGAGAACGGGAAGCCCAGCCCCTCGAGGCTTTCCATCGCCTCGGCGAGCTCGGCGAGCAAGGGCTGCGCGAACGCCAGGATCTGATCCTTTTCGCGGGCGAGCGCCTGGAGGCGCCGCGTCATCATCGAGCGATCGAGCACCTTCCGCTGCTGCTCTTCCGCGATGACCCGACGCCAGGGCATCAGCGCTGGCTCGAGCGTCGCCTGCCACGGAGCCTCCCGCTCGAGAGCAAGCACCCTCTCCTCGACGTCCAGCTTCTCGAGCCGGGCGAGCCCCCCGGCGGCTCCGAGCCACGCTGTGTAGCCGGGGAGGAGGAACTTCGTGGCGGCGCCGACGAGAATGCCGTGGAGGTCGTGCTCCGTCGCGCCCGCCGCTCCCACTGTCTCCCAGAAATGCGCGACGGTGTGCTCGGCGGACGCAGCAGGCCGGGAGCTGCCGAACGCCTGCATGGCGAATCCGGAGACGAGGGCGGCCTCCATGAGCGCGCTCAACGCCGCCTCCGGATCGCTCTCCCACGCGCGCGCGGCATCGATCGCCCGGCGGGCGGATCCGAGCGCGAAGCCGCCCACGACTTCGCAGTACGTCTCTCCGGTCACGCGCGCCGCGAGCCGCCAGTCGAGGCTGGCGAGGTACTTGGCGAGCAGATCTCCGAGCCCGGCGAGAAACAGACGACGCGGTGCGCGGACGATCACCTCGAGATCGCAGACGATGACTTCGGACGGCCGCGCCGGCACGGCGCGGTGGTAACCGGCGAGGCGGATCGCCGACATCGCCGAGCCGTAGGCGTCGACCGAGGCGGCGGTCGCGACGCACCAGTTGGGCAGATCTGCGTCGAGGGACACCTTCTTCACGAGGTCGCTCACGACGCCGCTTCCCACGCCGACTACCAGGTCGGGGGCGAGCGCCCGCACCTCCGCCGAAAGCGCCTGAGCGAGCTCGAGCGTGGGAACGGGCGACGGATCGCCGGGCAGGATGCGGGAGGAGATGTTCCCGGCGCGGACCGCTCCCTTCCAGCGCGCCCCGGCGGCCGACTCGGTGCGCTCGTCGCTCAGCACCCACAGCGACGCTCCGCTGCCGTATCGCTGCAGGAGGCCGCGGGCGGAGGAATCGAACGCGCCCTCTCCGAGGATCACCTCCACTGGCGCGAGGCGGTGCGCCTTGCCACATGGGCACCTCTGGCCCCCGAAACGGGCCTTCAACTCGTCAAGGAACGGGTAAGAATGGTGGGCCACGGCGCGGAGGAGGAAGGAAGGTTTCGGCAGTGAGCAAGAACCAAACCGATCTCGACAAGCGGGAGATCCGGCTTCCCGATGGCCGCAGGCTCATCTACTACAGCTTCCCCGACGCGCCCAGGCGACCAGGGCCCTCGCTGTCGCCCGGCGAGGAAAGCCCGGCGACACCTGTGCACCCTCGTGGGCCGGAAGGGGGCTGAGGTGTCCGAGCTGCGCTGGCATCCGTTCCTCGAACAGTGGGTGATCACCGCGACCCACCGCCAGGACCGGACGTTCCTGCCGCCGGTGGACTATTGCCCGCTCTGCCCCACCCGGCCCGGCGGCTTCCCGACCGAGGTGCCGGACCCGACCTACGACATCGTGGTCTTCGAGAACAAGTTCCCATCGCTCCAGGCCAACCCCCCGCAGCCCGCCGTTGTCGCGACGCCTCTTTCGCCGGTGGAACCGGCGAAGGGCGTCTGCGAGGTGGTCGTCTACTCCCCCCGGCACGAGGACGCGCTGGCCTCGATGCCGCTCGAACGGATCCACCACCTCGCCCGCGTCTGGAAGGACCGGTACCTGGAGCTGGGCGCCCGGGAGTTCGTCCGCTACGTCTTCATCTTCGAGAACCGGGGCGAGGCGGTGGGCGTCACGCTTCATCATCCGCACGGCCAGATCTACGCGTTCCCCTTCATCCCGCCGGTCATCGAGAAGGAGCTGGCCGCCTCGCGCCGCTACCACGCCGAGAAAGGGAAGTGCCTGATGTGCGCGAGCCTGGCCGAGGAGATCCGCGACGGCCGGCGCATCGTCCTCGAGGGGGATCGTTTCCTCGCCTGGGTGCCGTTCCACGCTCGCTGGCCTTACGAGGTCACGCTCGCGTCCCGCGCGCACCAGGTCTCCATGGCGGAGTGGAGCGCGGCCGACATGGAGGATCTGGCCGCGGTGCTGAAAGGGCTCCTGCAGAAGTACGACGCGCTCTTTGCCAAACCATTCCCTTACATGATGGTCATCCACCAGGCGCCCACCGACGGGGAGGACCACCGGCACGCGCATCTACACTTCGAGTTCTATACGCCCCAGCGCGCCCCGGACCGGCTCAAGTTCCTCGCCGGCGTCGAATCGGGTGCCGGAAACTACATCAATGACAAGCTCGCCGAAGAGAGCGCCGCGGAGCTTCGTCGCGTCGGCCCAGCGAGCGTCGCGGTGGTGCGCGCAGCGGATGAAGCGGATCGGGAGCACGCTCCATCCGCGCAACCCTTCGTCCGGGGCCAGCGTCGCGCGCGGAGCATGTCGGACGTGCTCGAAGCATCGTTCGGTCCTGGCGGTGCGGCGGTGACCGCCTTCGCTCCCGGCCGCGTGAACCTGATCGGCGAGCACACCGACTACAATGAAGGCTTCGTCTTGCCGATGGCCATCGAAGATGGGATCGAGATGGCGGCGCGTTCCCGCACCGGGTGCGAGGTGCGGGTGCACTCCTTCGACCTGGGCGAGACCGTGGCCTTCTCGCTCGAGGAGCCGATCCGGTCTGACCCCGTCCATCCCTGGAGCAACTACGTCCGCGGCGTCCTCTGGGCGCTGGGCCGGGCCGGCGTCGCCCTCGGCGGGATGGACCTCGCGTTCGGCGGAACGCTGCCGCAGGGGGCTGGCCTCTCTTCGTCGGCGGCGCTCCAGGTGGCGACCGCGCTCGTCACCCGCGCGCTTCTCCGTTTCCCCATGGACGTTCCGCGGCTCGCCCGCATCTGCCAGGAATCGGAGAACGAGCTCGTGGGGGTGAAGGTCGGGATCATGGATCCCTTCGTCTCGCTCGCGGCGCGCAAGGGGCACGCGCTCTTTCTCGACTGCCGCACCCTCGCCTTCGAGCAGGTGCCGCTCGCGCTGGGAGAGCACGTCGTCGCCATCTGCTACAGCGGCGTGAAGCACGCCCTGGTCGCGTCGGAGTACAACCTCCGCCGCCGCCAGTGCGCCGCGGGTGTCGAGGTGCTGCGCGCGCATGACCCGCGGATCCGGGCCCTGCGCGACGCGTCGCTCGAGGCGCTCGACGCCTGCCGCGCAGAGCTCGATCCGGTGGTCTACCGGCGCTGCCGGCACGTCGTGACCGAGAACGCGCGGGTGCTCGAGTCGAAGTCGGCTCTGGGCAGAGGCGACCTGCGGCGCTTCGGCGAGTTGATGGACGCCTCCCACGCCTCGCTGCGAGACGACTACGAGGTGAGCTGCGCGGAGATCGATCTCCTGGTGGACCTTGCGCGGCAGAGCTCGGGCGTGCTCGGGGCGCGCATCACGGGCGGGGGCTTCGGTGGCTGCACGGTCAACCTCGTCGCCCGCGGTGCCGTCGAGTCGTTCCGCAAGGAGGTGCTCGGCGAGTACCGGCGGCGGACGGGTATCGATGGCTGGGTCTTCGTCAGCGAGGCGGCGGACGGCGCAAACCTGGCCGGCCAGATCCCCTGACGGCCGCTTCCTCCGCGAACAGGCGCCTTATGGAGATATGGACGGATCGACCGCTCGCATTGCCGCGGCAAGATTCCCCTGCCGGCCGGTGTCGAGCAGTTGGTTGCGGCTGTAGATCCGGACGGGCGAAGTCGTCAGCGGCATGCCCGTCGTCGGGTCGACGCGCTGGGCGATGTGCGAACCCGTCACGAAGACCCTCTCGGGAGCAGCGGCTTTTTCACTGCGCTGAGCCTCGACGGGCGCTGGTGCGTGCGCGCAAGCGATCGATGTCGCGGCCAGAACGCCCAGGGAAACTGCCGCGAGTGAAGGTCGACGAATCTTCATGGCTAGCATCCTCTCACGCCGCAATCCTAACAGCCGTCCTGCCGGTTGTCCCCGGCTGTTTCGCCGAACTGGCCACCTGCCGCGATTCGTCCACATGTTCAGTCCGGGAGCCGCTCCTCGATCCAGCGGAACGCAGCGTCCGCGTCGAAGGACTTCATCCCGCCGTCGAACAGCAGGTCCGCCATGGCGAATCGATCCGAGAGCGGCTGATCGGTCAGGTACGGCACCGCAATGCAGCGCATGAAGGCGCGCTTGGCCGCCTCGACGCCGTGCTGCGAGTCCTCGACTGCCAGGCACTCGTGGGCGGGGACGCCCAGGCGGCGCGCGGCCTCTTCGAAGACGTCGGGTCGGGGTTTGCCGTGCGGCACTTCCTCCGCCGAGACGACGACGCCGATGCCGGGAAGAAGTCCGACGGCCTCGAGCAGGATGCGGAGCACTCCGGGCGAGGAGCCCGAGGCGATCGCGACCGGGAGCCCTCGCGCTCTCACGAGATCGAGGAGGCGCCCCATTTTCGGATACAGGGCCGTCTTCTCGCGCGCGACCTCGAGGTAGATGGCGTTCTTGCGCAGGACGAGCTCCTCCGGCGTGGCCGCGAGCGCGAATCTGCGCCGGACGTCCACCATCATGTCCCAGTTGCTTCCCCCGATGTAGCGCCGCTTCTCTTCCTTGCTGAAGAGGATCCCGTGCTCGGCGAGCAAGCGCCGATCGGCCTCGTAGTAGTTATCCTCGGTGTCCAGGAGCGTACCGTCGAGATCGAAGATCACCGCGCGGATCGGGTATCGCGGCTCGGGGCGGATCCGGGTGGAGAGCTCGATGACGTTTCCCTCCGGGTCGCGGATCTCCGCCTCGCGGAATCCGTCGCCGGTGTCGCGCGGCGCCTTCAGCTTCACCAGCGGAAAATCGAGGGCAGAGATGCGGGCAAATTCGGCGTCCACGTCGTCCACCGCGAACGACAGGTGACCCGGCGCCGTTGCGCGGCGTTCGAGGAATCCCGCGTCGCGGGGACGTTCGAGGAGCTCGAGAGAAACGCCGTCGCGCTCGAGGAATACCGTGCGCAGGCCGGGTGAGTTCCTGCTCACGTAGCGATATCGCGGCGAGAAACCGAACGCGGTCCGGTAGAACAGCTCCTCCGTGAAGAGATCCAGCACTTCGATGCCGACGTGCTCGAGCTTCATTCCCACCTCCCGCGGGTTGGCAAGATGGAACCGGCCGCCTCGCGGGTCAACGTCCGCTGCCTCGGGTATGGCGCAGTGACAAATTTGTCACTAGAGTAGTTACTCATGGCAGCCAACAGCCGGCTGGCCGTCGGCTTGCACGCGATGACCGTTCTGGCCTTTCGCGCTCCGGAAGTCCTGCGCTCCGAGGACATTGCCTTCAGTGTGCGCACCAACCCCGTGGTCATCCGACGGACCCTCAGCCAGCTCGCGCGCGCGGGCCTGGTCAAGTCCATCCGGGGGAAGACCGGTGGATTCGTCCTGGGGCGAGATCCGAGGCGGATCACGGGTCTGGATGTGTACCGCGCGCTGGACCCTTCCGGCCTCTTCGCCCAGCTTCCCCAGGGTCCCCAGCGCATGTGCGAGGTCAGCTGCGCGATGAAGCACCTGCTCGATAAGACGTTCAAGCAGGTCGACGAAGTCGTGGCGCAGCAGCTTTCGCGAATCACCATCGCGTCTCTTGCATCCGAGGTTTGAGTTTTTGTAGCTCAAACTGTTACATTTCGGAGGCTGCGATGGGAAAGCTCGACGGCAGGATTGCGCTGGTCACTGGCGGAACGACCGGCATTGGATTTGCTACCGCGAAGCTCTTCCGGGACGAAGGCGCGCGGGTCATCGTCACCGGCAGGAACGCCGAGAGAGTCGCACATGCGCGCGAGGAGTTGGGCAGGGGCGTCGAGGCGCTGATCGCCGACACCGCGCGCAAGGAAGACATCAACTCCTTGTTCGTCCGCCTCGCGAGGGACCACGGCAGGCTCGACGTCTTGTTCCTCAATGCTGGCGTTGCCGGGTTCGCTCCATTGCAGGACTTCTCCGAGGAGCTGTTCGACGAGATCATGGACGTCAACTACAAGGGCGCGTTCTTCACCCTCCAGCGCGCTCTGCCGCTGCTCTCGCGCGGATCGTCGGTGATCCTCAACGCCAGCATCGCCGCGCACGTGGGAATGGCGGGAACCTCCGCCTACGCCGGCAGCAAGGCCGCGCTGCTCACGCTCGCCAAGGTCGCATCGGCGGAGTTGGCGGAACGCGGCATCCGGGTCAACGCGATCTCGCCGGGTCCGGTCGAAACGCCAATCCTGGGAAAGCTGGGCTTGCCGCCGGAGACGCTGAAGGGATTCGGCGAGAGGGTGCACGCCCGCACGCTGGTGAAGCGCTTCGGCGCGCCGGAGGAGATTGCCAGGGCCGCTCTTTTCCTCGCCAGCCCCGATTCCTCTTTCCTGGTCGGCGCGGAGATCGTCGTTGACGGCGGAATGACCGTCGCGGCCTGACCGCGGCAACTCCGGCGGTCACGACCGGGCGGCGAGCCACAGGCCCGTCGCGATGACCACCAGCGCCACTCCGTCCCTGCCCGTGAGTTGCTCGCCGAGCAGGACGGCGGAGAGGAGAAGACCGAACACCGGCGTGACGAAGAAATACGCGCTGACACGGCTCGCCTCGCCGTGCTGGAGGATCCAGAACCAGAGCATCGACGCGCCGACACTGAGCACGACCACGAGGTAGGCCAGGCTCCAGGACACCTGCGGCGTCCACACGATGTGAGGCGCGCCCTCCAGCGCGACTGCGGCGGGCAGCAGGGCGATTGCGGCACAGATCAGCTGGGCGCCGTTCAAAACCAACGGATGTGGCCGCTCGTTCATCCGCTTGTAAAGGATGTTGGAGAGCACGAAGGCGACGACCCCCGCCAGCGCTAGCAGCACGTCCTGCAATCGCGCGGTCTGCGAGCCGGCCCGTGCGTACATGGCGAGGACGACGCCGGCGAAGCCCAGCAGCAGACCGATCAGCTTCCGCGCCGTCAGCGGCTCGCGCAACAGCCAGGGCGCGAGCAGCGCCAGGATCAGCGGGTTGGTGCTGGCGATGATCGACCCCATGCCCGCCGAGAGGTGCCGCAGCGCCAGATAGGTGAGCCCGAGGTAGAGCGCGTTCGCTCCGAGCCCGAGCGCGAAGAGCCGGGTCCAGGTCCGAAGGTCGCGCGGGATCGGCAACCGCATTGCCGCCGCGAGGGCGAGGAGGATGCCTCCTGCGATCGCAAA
>VBKQ01000521.1 GCA_005879505.1 Deltaproteobacteria bacterium | reverse complement strand
GGGCTGGAGCGGGGCGGAATGCCCGGTCAGGAAGGCGAGCTCGGCGAAGGCAGCGCCGGGCGCGATCTGGAGCGCGGGAAAAAGGGAGAGAAGGTCGACCGCGATCAGGAGAGGCAGCGCGGGGGGATGGGGAGGGAACCTGATCTGGAGGAGAAGAAGAAGATCCAGCCGACGCATGTCGTGGACTGAGGACTAGACCCAGTACTTGCAGATCGGCTTCAGCGGGCAGCCGGCGCATCGGCGGAGATCTTTCCGGGAGGCGCAGGTGCCGCTGATGCCGAGGTGGCTGAGGGCGAAGTCGTAGCGGACGGGGTCCTTGGCGTCGAGCAAGCGCAGGCGGCGGGTGACGTCCTCCGCGGTCTTCCAGGAAAGATCCTTGCGCCGGGTCAGGCCGATGAACCGGCCGATCCGGTGGACGTGGGTATCGAGCGGCACCACCAGCTCGGCGGCGGGGACCTCCCGCCAGAGCCCGAAATCGACTCCGTCGGGGCCTCGCACCATCCAGCGCAGGAACAGGTTGAGGCGCTTGCAGGCGCTGCCGCGATCGGGGTGCGGAAGCAGGTGCTTGAGCCGGCGCGTCGGACCTCGCTGGCCGGTGATCGGCCTGAAGTCGGGGGCGCAGAGCTCGTCGACGAACGCGCCGAGTGCCGCGCGGACGCTCTGTAGCCGGCGATAGTGCGCGGTGAAGCAGGAGCCGAGGGTTCCGTGCGAGCGCAGGATCGCTCCCGCCCCATGAAGGAGGCAGGCGACGTCGCGCGCGTCCGTCATGCGGTACGAGAAGCCCTTCGCGCGGTCCAAGAGCTCGGCGGGACGCGCGGTCATGGCGATGGTGCCCGGCGAGGGCCCAAGGGCGTCGAGCAGCGCGCTCAGCCGCGGCTTGAAGAGATCGACGCGGCCGTACGCCAGCGCGGCGCAGAGCAGGCCGGCCACCTCGATGTCCCGCGGCTCCTGGTAGCGATGCGGCAGCTCCACCGGATCCCCACGCACGCGCGCAGGCGCGTCCGTGCCAGCGAGGAGGGCCTCGAGCGCGGGGCGCAGGAGCTCCGCGCGGCGCCAGGTCCTCACCTGCCGAGCTCCTCGACCAGATGACCCAGCTCGGGGAGGATCAGCCGTTCGCAAGCGAGCCGCACCGCGGCGGGGCTTCCGGGCATGGCGAAGAGGATCAACCCGTCTTTCGAGACGCCCGCGACCGCGCGGGAGAGCATCGCCGCGCTGCCGATCTCCTCGAACGAGAGCATGCGGAACAGCTCGCCGAATCCCGGCAGCGGCCGGGCGATCGCGGCACTCACCGCCTCGAAGGTGCTGTCGCGCGAGGTGATGCCGGTGCCGCCCGTGATCAGCGCCACCTGGGCCCCGGTCTCCCGGGCGCGCTGCAGCTCCTGCGCGATCCGCGACGGCTCGTCCGGGACGATGGCGGAGCCGGCGATCACGTGGCCCCGGTCGGCGAGCATGGACTTGATGATGCGCCCGCCTTCGTCGGTGGCGGCGGTGCGCGAGTCCGAGCAGGTGATCACGTAGACCTTCGCGAATGCCGGAGCGCGCGCCTTGTGCTGGTGTGGCACCCCGGCGTGGTCGTGGGGATGGTCGTGCGTCATGGGCTCACTCCGGCGGGAAGCGGATCATCACCCGTCCGTGCTCGATGCGCACCTCGAAGGCGGGCTGATCGTCGCAAAGTCGCGGGTAGGTCACGTTGCGTCCGGTGCCGAGCTCGAACGCGTACTCATGGCAGGGGCACACCACGGCGCCCTTCTTCTCGTGCAGCCAGCCACCGGAAAGCAGGCAGCCGGCGTGGTTGCAGGAGTCGTCCATGGCGGTGATCCGCCCCTGGTAGCGCGTGAGCAGCACCAGCCGCTCCCCAACCTCGAGGCCGCGGAGCTCGCCTTCGATCAGATCGGCGGGTCCGACGTCGATCCAACCCTGCATTCGCGTTCTGGCTACCACCGATCCGCATTTTGTGCCTACATCTTGGGACCATGAGATCGATCGCCCTGCTCGCCTGCCTGGCCGCTGCCGCCTGCTCTCACGCGACGCTGCCGGGGACGAACATCCGGGACACGCCGCAGAATCGCGCGGTGCTGGACGTCTTCGGCCGGTACAAGCAGGCCCTGGAAGCGCGCGACGCGGGCGCCATCCTGGCGCTGACCACGCCGGACTACGCGGACCCGGGAGATCCGGCTCGCGGCATCAGCCCCACCGACCATCAGCACCTCGAGCAGAGGCTCAAGGGCGACCTGTCCAGAGTCACCGGCCTGCGCCTGGAAGCGACGGTGAAGGACAACGGCGAGTGGAAGATCGCCTCCGGGCTATAGACTACCCCGCGACTAGACTACCCCCGCGGCCGCGCGCGCTTCTGGCTCGCCGACGGCCTCCACCGCGCGCAACGCCTCCAGCGCGCCGGGGCGGCCGGTCGAAAGCCGGCGCGCTCCTTCGCGCACGGCGGCGTAGCGCAGCGCGAGAAAGAAAGCGTCCTTCTCTTCCGGCAGGAGCCTGCGCAGGGCCTGGTAACCGGAGGTCAGCGCGCGCAAGGCCGCCGACGGCCGCAGCGCCAAGGCGATCCACCCCACCGCGGTCTCGGCCAGGTCGAGCACCAGCGCCCCCGACCCGGCGAGCCCCGAGGGCAGCACCGCGCTGCAGCGCTCGCCCATGAAGAGAGCGCGCTGCGGAG
>VBKQ01000520.1 GCA_005879505.1 Deltaproteobacteria bacterium | reverse complement strand
CTTCCACGCGACGCTCCGCTTCGAGCTGCAGATGCTCGACGAGCTGCCGATGCTCTACCTCGTCACCTGGCTGGTGTGGCTCCTGGTGGAGAATGGCCCCGAGCCCCGGCTCGGCCGCTGGTTCCCGGCGGTGCTGCTGGTCTACGTGCTGCTGGCCACGGCAGCGACGCTCCAGCGCGGCGGCGCGCAGTTCCTCGCCTTCCACCTGAGCTTCGGGACGCTGGAGATCCTCTGTCTAGGCCGGGTGACCTGGCTCGCGCTCCAGCCGGAGAATGCGCCGGTCCGGCGGAGCTTCGTGCTGGGGCTCGCCGCCTATGCGACAGGGATCGCGGCTTGGTTCGTGGATCTCAAGGCCTGCACCTTGGTGGGCGTGACCCTCCCGGCTCACGGCATCCCCAATCCGCAGCTCCACGCCTGGTGGCATGTGCTGGTGTCGATCGGGTTCTTCCTCCTGCTCCGCGTGGTCTCCTTCGACCGGGTCCAGGCCCGCCTGCGTCAGCACTGAGGCCCGTCGGGGTCGGCTGAGCCGGGGGGTCCGAAGAGATCGTCCTCGCGCTGCAGCAGGGCGGCGAAAGGACGGGTATCGCAGTTACTTAAGACAGCAGAGAGTCGGCGGGGCTACCGGCGATGTTCTCGCGGGCACCCGCTTACACCCCGCGACGAACCTTCTGCTGCCCAAAAACAAGCCCCACGTTGCTCGCGGGTCTCTCTCTCCCGCGCAGATGCGCCGCCGCCGAGGCGTCGTCTGGCGAAGCCAGATCCCTTACCTGGCGGCTTCGCGCGGCTCCACGGCTACTTGGTCATGTTGGAGGCCTTCATCTTCATCCACTTCCCGCCATGCTTCTTGCACTGCTTCTTCGTGCCGGCGTCGGAGATCTCCGATCCATCGGCGCCGACGCAGTGGCGCTTGGCTTTTGCGAATGCTGCGGGCGAAGCTGCGAGGGCGAGCGCGGCGATCAGGGCGAACTTCATTCAGATCCTCCTTGGGCGGATGTGCCTGCTCGCGATTCTTCGGCCCGACTGCGGGGTCTGGCAAGTATTGCGCCTTGCTCGAACGGGTGGCGGCCCCTTGGCCTGGGTCGAACGTCTGTGAAGGAAATCCTGCTACTCGGAAGGCAAGCAGTACTACTGAGCCGCCTCAGCCGGGCTGTGTTAACCCGTTCTCTGCCTTCTCTCCCCGCGAGAGTTCGAAATCGGTGTCCTGCGGTCGAACCGGAGGCCTCAGCATCCGGTGTAGGGGCAGCTCACGAGCGAGAGAGGATCGAGGCCGCTCTGGCAGCCTCGCAGGGGAGAATATCCGGTCCGTTCGGAGCAGCAATCAGGTTGGGCGTTGCTCGGCAGACGCTCGAATCCAGGATTCGGGCTCTCGGGGTCAACAAGCATCGCGGGTAGTTCTCGATGAGCGCGCTGGTGCCTGCTTGTCCGCCAGGCGCTTCGCGCTCGACGAGCAACGTCCGCAAACCCTCGGACGCGGCGTAAACTGCGGCGGTCAACCCCGCCGGGCCGCCGCCCAGGACGAGAAGGTCGTACTTGTCACGCGACGGTCGCGTCGGCAGACCGGCGCGCGTGGCCAAATGGGCGTTAGGGCGCTCCAGTGTAGGCGACGTTCCGGCTTGGTGCGATCTGACCCGGTGCCACCCTGTGTTAACCACTCTCTGCCGCTCTCTCCCCGCGAGAGTTCTAAATCGGTGTCCTCCGGTGCACCGCAGGACACCGGGGAATGTCCTCCGGTCCCCCGGTCCGTGCGCGAACAAGCAGAAAATGCGCTGACTCGGGCCGAGTCAGCCCAAGTTCGCGGAGTTCAGAGGAGAAGCTTCCGCCGGCCGCAACCGGCTCCCGCGGTCGTTGTGTTAAGCGCCGATCGGGCGACCTTCTACTAGTGGTAGTGTCCGGGTTGGGGTGCCACATGATCGCGCGTGCGCTCGTCGCGCTCGGCCTGCTCCTTGCGGCGCCGCAATGCGGAGGACAGGAGTCGTCTTGCCGTCTCTTCGCCTCGCAGTTCAGCTACTCGGGCACGGTGGGGTCGAACATTCCCACCAACGCCTCGGCGACCTGCTCGTTCAATCGGCCTCGCCTCACGGTTGACTGCATTATCGCTGGAACGACAGGGTCCTCGAATTTCTCCACCTCCACCGCCGTCACCTGGTCGAGCATCGACGATGCCGTCGCGGCGAACCACCCGCTAGGGCGGGTCACCTTCTCGCGTTCAGCCACCGTCGCGGGGAACTGCACGTACAACTTCACCGCCGGCTACGACGGGCAGCACCGCCTGACGGGAGTAGTGGCGACGGCGAGTGACGACACCCGCTGCGGAACGTTCAACCAGACGTGGACCGCCTGGGATTCCAGCGGGCGTCATACTCAGGGCACCAACACCGGCGTCGGCACTGCTTCCGCGTGCACCGGGCAGAACGTGGTCCGTTCCTTCGATGACGCGAACCGCACGGTGACCACCACCAACTCGGGAGGCAGCACGGCATGCGGCACGAGCACCAGCGTCGCCACGTACGACGCCAACTATCAGCTGCTCTCTTCCGTGACCACGACCTCGTCGTCCACCGACACGCTGACGTATACGACTGCCGCCACCTCGACCATCTGCAAGTGACGTAGTTCGGCGGGGACGCGGTCCGCACGACCGGATGACCACTGTTGCCAACCTAGTGCCATCGAGGGTCAAACAAAGCTCGCTTGATGTCGAAACCGAACAATTAGAGAGTTCTACGTATCGCGCACTCACTGTGAGCCTAGCAGAGTCGTGCCATGGCCGGGGTCGAGAAGGTCCCTGACAGGTGCGATGCATTGGCCGATCTCACCAGCAGGTGCGACAGGCCAGCCACAGTCCTCTTCTACATCGGGAACGAGACGATCATCCCCAGATGCTCGTTACACGCGGAGGATCTTCGGTCGGCATTGAGGTCGATGCTAAGGCCCGCCGCGTGGAGAGCGCGGCGCCGTGGTTGCGAAAAATCGCCTCAGTGATCGAAGCCGTGCCTCCGGCACGAACTACAAGCGGTCGTTGCAGGGTCGGGATTAGGGCCGGGTCCGCTTCGGACCTTTGTAGACCACTGCGCGCATGTGCCGCTCCTTGTTGGAAGCGACGATGGGCATCGCGCGCAGCCTGCAAGGTCTGTGGCGCGATCCCTTACGCAGACAGGATCCGCGCATCCACGGCTGGAAGGGGTCGTCGGCGCGAAGAAGCTCCTGCCGGGCTTTTCATCACGGGAGATTGTCCTAAATCCGGATTCGACAGACTTAGCGCAGGCTGCCCGTCAGCCAAAGCAGCACCAGAACCAGTACTATGAGCCCGAGAGGCGACCACCCTGCATAGCCCCAGCGTGAATGCCCCCATACTCCTCCTCCGAGAGAAAGTAGGAGTAGGATGATGAGCACGGTCAGCAGCATTGGTGCGGCACCTTTTTTTCATGCCGGACGACATTGCCGTGCTCGCGCTCCACGATCTCGGTCGTGTTGCTCTTGTTCTCCATGCCGGGGCCTCGACTAAAACTGTTATCTCGCGTCCAGCCGCACAACGCTCGAGCGCCCACCGCTTCGTGTCAGGCTGAAGCGAGCTAACGGTCACTTTTCACCAGCGGAGCCCGAGGAACGGTGGGCTCGGGCGGTTCGGGTTCGACCCTTCGGCGCTTAGTCAGTGGTGGCCGGATGGCCGACAGCGGAGACGAGTGGATCCTGAGGGCCGTCGGGTTCGCATGCGGACAAGATCCTTGCCGGCTGCCAGACTTGTAGCCACTTTCTTGCCGGTGCGACA
>VBKQ01000213.1 GCA_005879505.1 Deltaproteobacteria bacterium | reverse complement strand
CTGGGCGGCGGCGTCTGGATGACTCCCGCCGTGGACTTGAAGACCCGCACCATCTTCTTCGTGGTCGGCAATCCGTCTCCGGACCTGTACGGAACGGAGCGGCCCGGCGACAACCTGTACACGGATTCCTTGGTCGCCGTGGATCTCGATTCAGGAAAGTACAAGTGGCACTTCCAGTACGTCGCCCATGACGTCTGGGATCTGGACGCGGCCAGCCCCCCCATCCTGGTGGACGCGAAGGACAAGGACGGGAACGTCATCCCCGCGGTGATCCACGGAGGCAAGACGGGTCACGTCTACGTGCACGACCGCAAGGACGGCAAGCTGATCCGGTTCTCGGAAGCCATGGTCCCGCAGGGCGGTGTCTGGACCTTGCCGACGCCGCAAGGTGCCCGGATGGAGCTGGGCGCGAACGGTGGCGTCGAATGGTCTCCGATGGCGTTCTCGCCCAAGACCAACTTCGCCTACGCGATCAATCTGATCCAGCCGATGACCTATCACGTGGAAGCGACCCAGTACCCTGACGGGAAGCTCTGGCTGGGAGGCGCGTTCAAGACCATTCCCGGCGCGCCGCAGACCGGAAACGTGACGGCGGTCGACGTCAATACCGGGAAGATCTCCTGGCAGGCGAAGACCGACCAGCCGATGATCGGCGGCATCAGCGTCACCGGCGGCGATCTCGCGTTCGCCGGCGAAGGCAACGGCCTCTTCAAGGCGTACGACGCGCGGTCGGGCAAGGTACTTTGGACGTACCAGTGCGGCGCCGGCGTGAACGCCCCTCCCGTCACGTACATGGTCGACGGCAAGCAGTACGTCGCCGTGGGCGCCGGCGGGAACACGCAGATCGACTTCAAGCGCGGCAACAGCGTGTTCGTCTTCTCGCTCCCTGAATGAGGGTCGATTCCGGGCGGAAAGCGTTTCGCATGGCGATCCCGACCCGGAAACCGGCGGCGAAATGAGGGTAGCGGTCCTCGCTGCCCTCTTCGTGTCATTCTTCCCGGGCGGGCTCGCCTCGCAGGTCGATATCTCGTCCCAGCAGATCGAAGCCGGCAAGAAGAAGGCGGAATACTGCGCCGGTTGCCACGGCGCGGACGGGAACTCCGAGCAGACCGACTACCCGATCCTCGCGGGCCAGACCACGCGCTACAACTACTTGCAGCTCAAGGACTACAAGTCAGGACGGCGCAAGGACGAGATGATGAATCCCGTCGCCGCGCAGCTGGAGAAACAGGACATGGTCGAGCTGGCCGCGTACTACGCGGTACAGCGCCCGAAGGGACCACGGATCCAGTCTGGGGAGAGCAGCGTCCCGTTCAGGCCTGATCCCGCGCGCGTCATCGCGGGGAGGAGCAAATCAGCCGAGGTGCTCTGCACCATGTGCCACCTGGGCGAGTTCTCCGGACAGAACGAGGTGCCCAGGGTGGCGGGCCAGCACCCCGCGTACGTCATCAAGCAGCTGAAAGAGTTCAAGAACGGAACGCGGACCAACGATGCCGGTACGATGTCGAGCGTCGCCAAGACGCTCTCCGATGAAGACATCGTGAACCTGGCGCACTACCTCGCGAGCCTCTGAACGCTCATGCCCTTGGCCTGCGCCAAGGAGCCCGGCCCAAAACCTGGGAGAGCAGGGGCGGCTGCAGCAGCCGCCCCCTCCAGCGCCGGCGAACCGTCAGCGCGGATTGCTCGAGTTGTCGGTCTTGTCGGGGCTGGCAGGGTTCATCTCACCAGTCCCCTTGCTCGGCTGGTTCGAGGTGTCGGTGCTCGGACTGGCGCTCTTGTCTGCAGGGGGTGGGTTCGGGCTGGCAGGAGCATTCGCGCGGCTGGCGTCGCTGGCCGAGGAGGGCCGGGAACGATCCATGCTCGGGGCGCCGCGGCCCATCGGGTGGCCCTTCTTGCCCTTGATCATCTTCCCGTTGCACTCGCACATGCACTCGTCGTCCGACTTGCCGAGGTCACGGCTGCGCGCGGCCGCAGGCCTGTCCTTTTCGCCCTTGTCCATCGGCATGGCCTTGCCGGTCTCGCTGCTCTGCGCGGTGGACTTGCTGGCGTCGGTGCTCGGCTGCGCCGTGGACTTGCTGGTGTCGGTGCTCGGCTGCGCCGTGGACTTGCTGGCGTCGGTGCCCTGCTGCGCCGTGGACTTGCTGGTGTCATTCGTGCTGGTGTCCCGGTTCTGAGCGCGGGCCGCAGGTACGGCAAGCGCCAGGCCGAGGATCGAAAGTGCGAAGACCTTCATCGATGTGCCTCCATCCAAGGGTGTGCGTTCTGCAAGTGAGGGTGGCGACGATCCAACGCAGGGACAACGCACGGGCGCTCGGTTGGCTGTTTCGTTCCGCGCCAGAGTGCTACGCTCGAGAATCCCACCGGCAGGAATTTGAGAGCGGCATGAACCGGATCATCCCTGCGCCCTTCGTGCCTCTGATTTGCCAACTGGTGATCGGCTTGGGCGCGCATGCCGCCGGAACCGAACAGCAACCCACGTCTCCGGTCCCGGCGCCGGAGAGCGGGCCGCGCAACGAGAACGGGTTGGTCGAGGAGATCACCGTCCTCGGGCCGGCCCGACTGCTCGAGAGCCGGACGTCCGCGGACGGCCTCACGGTGCAGGTGATCGATGCGCGTGAAATCCGCGCGAGCGGCGCGCGTACGTTCCAGGAGGCCCTGCACCGGATCCCTGGGATCCATCTCGCCGATGAGCAGGGAAACATCCGTCAGGAGGATCTTTCCTTGCGCGGGTTCTCCGCGAGCCCGGTTACCGGCGTGCCGCAGGGCATCAGCGTGTTCGTCGACGGCGTGCGGGTCAACGAACCGGCGGCCGAAGAGGTCAGTTTCGAGCTGATCCCCCTCGCGGACATCGAACGCATCGAGATCGTGCGCGGGCCGAACGCGATCTTCGGCCGCAACACGCTCGGTGGAGCAATCCACATCCTCACGCGGCGCGGCGGCCGCGAGCCCGAGGCCAGCGTGCAGATTGAGGGCGGCAGCTGGGAGTATCAAGAAGCCCGGGGGGTCATTTCCGGCCCGCTCGGGCCGTTGAGCGGATATCTTTCCCTGAGCGAATTCTCCGACCAGGGCTGGCGGGTCCGTGGCGCGGGCAATGGCGTCCGCGTCTTCGGCAAGCTTGGCGCAGGCCAGGAAGGCGCCAGCGCGACCCTGTCCTATCAGTTCCAGGTCGACCGTCTGCAGCAGCCGGGCTCCCTCCCGCAGACGACCCTGAGCACCGATCGGCGGGAGAACTACACGCCGGGCGACTTCTTCGATCCTGCTCTCCATTTCGTCACGCTCAATGGGCGGGCACGGCTCGCGTCCGGTCTGTCCGTCGGGGTCAACGGCTTCTTCCGCTCGGTCGACGCGGAGCAGTTCAACGCGAGCTGGATCAGCGCGGACACGCGCCTGTTCAACCGTACCGCCAGCGCCGGCGGGACGCTGCAGCTCGATCACCGCATGCGTGCGGGCGCGCTGCAGAACCGGCTCAGCGCCGGGGTGGAGGCCATGCGCAGCGCCGTGCGCCTGAGGGTCCACGAAGAGGCGAATCCCAGGTTCACGACCAGCGAGGATGGAAAGCCGCTTCCGCGCCTCACCTCGGACCTCTACGATCGCCAATGGGCATCAGGCGGATTCGTCCAGGAACAGGCGCGGATCGTCGACGGACCTTTCAGCGGACTGGCAGCGACGGCTGCGTTGCGCTTCGACCGGATCGCCCACGACATCGCCGACACCTCGCCAGACGCGCCGGGGAACGCGACAGGAAATGCCATCTTCTCGGCATGGATCCCAGCCGCGGGCGTCAGTTGGGCCATCGCTCCGCACTGGCTCGTCTCCACCTCGTGGACGGCGGGCTTTCGCGCGCCGGCATTTCTCGAGCTGACCTGCGCCGACCCTGCGGCTCCCTGCATCGGCCTGCAAGCCGGCCTCGCGCCGGACCCGACCCTGACCTCTCTTCGTCCCGTCCGCTCTCGATCGCTCGAGGCGGGCGTCAGCGGGTCGCCATTCGGCGGCCTCACCGCCACCCTCACTGCATTCCGAGCCGATCTGCGCGACGATATCTACAGCGTGGTCGCTCCCGGAACGACGCGGGTGTACTTCCAGAACGTGGGAGAGACGCGAAGGACGGGGCTCGAGATGGCATTGCGCCTGGAGCGCGGGGCCTTCGACGTCGAGGCGGGTTACGCCTACACTCGCGCTACGTTCAGGGGGAATTTCATGCTCGCGACTCCACGGACTCCAGACGGCACCGAGGCCGTACGGCCCGGCGCTCAGCTGCCGCTCACCCCCAACCATCATCTCAGGTTGGAGGCCCGCGCTCAGGCCCTGCAATGGCTGACGCTCTCCGCCGGATTCGACTACGTGGGGTCGCAATACTTCCGCGGCGACGAGGCGAACGTCGCGCCGAAGGTCGCGCCCTACTTGATCCTTCGAACGGGGGCGGAGGCGCGCTGGCGCGCGTGGACGGCGACGCTGCGGGCCGTGAACGTCCTCGACGCGCGATACGAAACGTTCGGCGCGTTCGCGCCGGACGGCCGCTCGCCCGGACGTCCGATCGAGCCATTTCTCACGCCCGGTGCCCCCATCCGCGTCGTCCTCGGTCTGCGGTGGGACCTCGAGCGAAATGGAAACGGAAGACCTCCGCAATAGACCCCGGGCAGGCGCATGTACGTCGCGACTCGATTGCTTACGGTGACAGGTCTGGCGGCGGTGCTCGTCCTTGCGCCACGCATCTTGCTTGCGGAGGAAGTTCCGCCGCCAGCCGCGCCCGAAGCGGGTCCGGCGGGTCCGGGCGAGGAGATCGTCGTGACCGCAACCCGCACCCCCCGCCCGATCCGGGACGTCGCGGCCGTGGTGATCGTCGTGCCGCGCGCCGAGCTCGAGCGAAGCCCGGCGAAGACCCTGGACGAGCTGCTTCCTCTGGTTCCGTCCTTGGGGCTCTTTCGCCGCTCGAGCAGTCTCGCCGCGGATCCCAGCTCGCAAGGAGTGACCCTGCGCGGGGTGGGACCTTCCGGCGTCTCTCGCAGCCTCGTGCTGGTGGACGGGATCCCCGCGAACGATCCCTTCGGCGGTTGGGTCTACTGGCGCGCGATCCCTCGCCTTGGCATCGAGCGGCTCGAGGTGGTTCCGGGAGGCGGCTCGGCCCTGTATGGAAACTACGCGCTCAGCGGGGTGAGCCAGGTGGTCTCCCGCCCGATCGTGTCGCAGAGCGTCCAGGCATCCGGCGAATACGGCTCGTTCAGCAGCGGTCTGTTCGGCCTTCGCGCGGCAGATCGGTGGGGTCCGATCGGCGGTGCCGTCGAGGGCGAGCTGCTCAAGTCCGACGGCTATCCGGTCGTGGCTGACTACAACCGGGGATCCGTCGACGGCAATGCGCCGAGCGAGCACGGCACGATCAACGCGCGGGTCGAGGGAGAAGTGAGCTCCGATCTCTCCATCGTCCTACGCGGCGGCTACTTCTATGAGGACCAGAACGGAGGCACCCAGTTCACCACGGCGGCGGTGCGAAGATTCGAGTACGCAGCCAGCGCCCGCGCGACCCCGGGGAGCGTCGGCCTCTTCGACCTCGCCATCTTCGGGCACGCGGGCACCTTCCGACAGAACCGCGCGCGGTTCCTGTCCAATCGATCGAGAGAAGTCCTCTCCGGCAACCAGGACGTGCCCACCCACGATTTCGGCGCGGGCCTCGTGTGGACCAGCCATCCGTTGCCGATGCTCGGCACCCACACGCTGACGGTGGGGGGCGACGCGCGCCGCATCACGGCCGACACCCAGGAGCACCTCTTTCCTGCGCCTGCTCCGACTCCCAGCCTGATCTCGCGGGACGCGCGCGGCGAGCAGCGCCTCTACGGTGTCTTCGCGCAGGACGTCTACGACGCGTCGGAGGCGGTCCAGCTCAGCCTTACGCTGCGGTACGACCGCTGGGACAATGTGGATGCCAGCCGCGTCGAGCAGCTCTCCGACGGTTCGACCACGCCCACCCTGTTTGCCGGACGGAGCGACAGCCAGGTGTCCCCGAAGGCGGGGTTGCGTGTTCGTCCGATCGACTGGTTGACCCTGCGCGCCAGCGCGTATCGCGCCTTCCGCGCGCCGACCCTGAACGAGCTCTACCGCCCCTTCCAGGTCGGAACAGTATTCACCCAGGCGAACGAGAATCTCGGCCCGGAGACCCTCGTCGGAGGGGAGGCGGGCGTCGACGTGAAGATCCCCCTCGGGCTCGGCGCGCGCCTGACCGCCTTCCGCAACGAGCTGAAGAATCCCATCACCAACGTGACCGTGGGGCCGAACCTGCGGCAACGGCAGAACCTGGGCCAGGCGCGCATCCAGGGTATCGAGGCCGATGCCGGCTGGCGCTTCGCCCACAACTGGCTGGTTACCGCCGCGTACACCTTGGCGCAGAGCGAGGTGACCGACGCGCCCGGTCAGCCGCAGCTCGTCGGAAAGCAGCTGCCGCAAGACCCGAAGCACCGCACCAGCTTCTCGCTCTCCTTCGATGATCCACGATCGTTCACGGCCGAGGCGGTCGTTCACCATGTCAGCGGGCAATTCGAGGACGACGCGAACAGCCTGCCGATGTCAAACGTCATCCTCGTCGATCTCTTCGTCGCCTGGCATGCGACGCCGTACGTCGATTTGTTCGCGGCGGTCGACAACCTGTTCGACCGGAGCTATCTGGTGGGCCGGGCCGGCGTAGACACGATCGGCCAGCCTCGCTTCGTCCACGGTGGAATCCGCCTGCGCGTCGGCCGCTAAACTGCCGGAGCGGGGAAGCGGACACGCGTTCGGGGGGCGGTCACGCCGAGGGGGGGTCGCGCGACCGCCCCGATGATCACCTCCTTTCCAAGCTCTGGATGGCGCTCGGAACGAATAGCGCGCGTGCGGCGGCGAACAGTTGCATCTGCGCGCTTGCGCGCTGGCCGCGCAGTGTCCGAAGCCATTCCCAGGCGTCGTGCGCGGACGCGAGATCGAACGCGCCGATCTTCGCCGCGCACGAGCGGGCGAATTGAGCGAGCGCTGCCTCTGCACTCGCAAGCTCGGCGCGGGCCGAGCGCCACCGCTGAAGCAGGTACGGTCGCGGTGGCTTCGTCTCTTCTAACGAATGAGCCGCTCGCTGCATCAGGGCCTCCATGGAGCGAGGCCGCTTTGCAGCGCGCGTGCCTGCGCGGCTTCTCCTCGGAAGGCCCGTGTGGAGCCGCGCGCGACGCCGGACAAACTGTCGAAATTGCCGAAATGGCGGACAGGTAGTGCATGGCAGGACAACAGCCGCTCAACTCGTGCGACGCATCGCGTCCCGCCGGAACGATGGGGTTACAACTTGTTGCGGCCCTGCAATGGAGTTGCGAAGCGCGCGTTCGCGCGCCATGCTCCGGCCCGCCGGTCACCCCCGGCCCGACCCGAGGTCAACATGCGCAAGCTCGCAACCGCCGTCGCCGTCGCATTTGCTGCTCTCTCCGCGCAAGCCGCGTTGGCGTGCGACGAGAAGGTGGAGAGGGCGGAGCAGCCGCAGCACAAGCCTGCTGTCGCGGAGAAGGCCCAGAAGCAGAACAAGCAGCAGCAGAAGGCGAAGAAGGCCGACACGTCCGAGAAGACCACGGTCGCGCGCGCCGACAAGTAGAGCTGCGCCGCGAGGCCAGCCGCTGTTGCAGGCCGTTTCGATCATGCCGCTGCGCGACGTGCTGGCTTCGCGCCCGAAGATCCTCTTCGTCGGAATCAACCCAGGGCTGCGCTCCGAGGCCGTCGGCCATCATTTCGCCGGGCCGGGCAACCCGTTCTGGCGGCTCCTGCACGCAGCGCATCTCGTCCCTGAACCGCTCACCTACGCCGAAGATCGGCGGCTCGCCGAGTTCGGGATGGCGATGACCAACCTCTGCCCTCGAGCCACGCGCTCAGCCTCGGAGCTGGGCCGCGACGAGCTCGAGGACGGACGCCGCGCATTGGATCGGAAGATCCGCCGTCTGCGCCCCGAGCTGGTCGTCTTCGTCGGCATCACTCTCTATCGCGCTTTCTTGGGTAGATCGCGCCTCGGAACCGCCGGTCCGGGTCTGAAGCCGGACCGGATCCACGGGGCCCGCGTCTTCGTTCTCCCAAACCCGAGCGGATTGAACGCCAGCTTCCCCGGCTTTGCGGACAAGCTGCGCTGGTTCAAGCGGCTGCGCGCCGCCGTCGCGCGGACGGGGACCGATCAGCGTTTTGCTCGCCGCAGCGGGCCAGCCGTCCTCTTCAATTCGTGATCACTCGCAGGATCTTGAACACGCGGGCGAGTTTTTTCGGCCGGGACGAACGGTCGAAGAGCGTGGTCCTCAATGCCATCACCCTGCCGTGGACGGCGGAGGTGACGAACATCAGCATCCGCCCGATGCAGAAATCATACTGAGCTCCACGATTGCGCAAGGCGGCGTACGTGGTCGGCCAGCGCTAACGCCGACGTCAGCCCGGGTGATTCGATGCCGTACAGGTTCACCAGTCCGGTCACGCCGTGTTCCCCTGGTCCCTGGACGATGAAGTCCGCCGCGGGCGTTCCTGGAGGCGTGATTTTCGGCCTGACGCCGGTGAACCCCGGCAACAGGACGCCGTCCTCGAGGGCCGGATAGTACCGGCGGATCGATTCGTAGAAGAGCGCCGCGCGCGAATCATCGAAGGCGTAGTCGACGCCGGAAACCCACTCGACGTCCGGACCGAAACGCGCCTGCCCCCCGAGGTCGAGCGTCAGGTGCGTGCCGAGTCCGCCTGCAACCGGAACCGGATAGACGAGATGGCGGAAAGGAGAGCGTCCGGGCATGACGAAGTAGTGACCCTTCGCGAAGTACTTCGGCGGAATGCTCGAAGCCCTGACGCCCTCGATGCGCCGGCTGACGTCCTGCGCCCACAGGCCGGCGCAGTTCACCACCAACCGGAACCGCACCACCGCGGGCTCGGCGTCGCCCGCGGTGAGCTCGACGCCGCGGTCGCAAGCCCGGCCGGAACGCACGGGTGCCGACAGCGCGATCTGCGCCCCGCGGGCCTCGGCATCGCGGCGAAGCGCCATCATCAGCGCGTGGCTGTCCACGATACCGGTCGATGGTGAGAAAAGACCGCCCGCGCAGGACACCTCCGGCTCGAGCGCGTTGACCTCGCTGGCGGAGAGCATCACCAGGTCGTGCACGCCGTTGGCCTCGGCCGAAGTCCTGAGCGCCGTCAGCACAGGGATCTCCTGCGCGCTGGTCGCGACGATCAGCTTGCCGACCCGCGCGTGTGGAATCTCGCGCTCCGCGCAGTACGCGTAGAGCGCTGCCCGTCCCTGGACACAGGTAGCGGCCTTGAGGGAGCCGGGCGGGTAGTAGATGCCGGCGTGAATGACCTCGGAATTGCGGGAGCTGGTGTGAAGCCCGATGCCGCTCTCTGCCTCGAGGACGACTACCTCGCGATCTTCCAGCGCGAAGGCGCGCGCCACGGCGAGACCGATGACCCCCGCGCCGATGACCGCGACGTCCGCGTCCTCCAGCGTGCTGCTCATCGGGCAAAATAGCCGCGGATGCGCTCGACGATGCGTCCGGCGGCGAGTCCGTCGCCATAGGGATTCTTCGCCGTCGACATGGCGAGGTAGGCGGCGGGATCCGTCAGAAGGCGCGTGGCGTGGCTGATGATCGCATCGGCCCGCGGGCCGGTGAGCAACGCCGTCCCCGCCTCGATGCCTTCCGGCCGCTCGGTGGTGTCGCGCATCACCAGCACCGGTTTGCCGAGCGAGGGCGCCTCCTCCTGCACGCCGCCCGAATCGGTGAGCACGAGCCGACAACGCGACATCAGGCGGACGAAGCTGCGGTAACCCTGTGGCGCGATCAGGCGCACGTTCGGGAGCCAGCCGAGAAGCCGCGTGACATGCTCGTGCACGTGCGGGTTCAGGTGCACCGGGTAGATGAACCGATGCTCGGGGAAGCGGCGCGACAGCGAGGCGATGGCCTCGCAGATCTGCTCGAACCCTTCGCCGAAGTTCTCCCGGCGATGTCCGGTGATGAGAACGAAAGGGAACCGTGCCCAATCCGAGCCCAGCAGCCGATCCAGGTCCGCGTCGATGCTCGCTGCGACCCTGGCGTCGCCCTGCAGGGCGACTTCCATCAGCAGAGCATCGATGACGGTGTTTCCAGTCACGGAGATGGTGTCGTCCGCGACGCCTTCGCGCAAGAGAGCCGCGCGCGCCGACTCGGTGGGCGCGAAATGCAGCGAGACCAGCGGCGTGGCGAGCCTGCGGTTCACCTCCTCGGGAAACGGGGACCAGATGTTGCCCGTTCGCAGCCCCGCCTCGACGTGACCGATGGGAATGCGCCGGTAGAAGCACGCCAGCGCTGCCACCATCACCGTCGTGGTGTCTCCCTGGACCAGCGCCATGTCGGGGTGCGCGGTCTCCAGCCATCCGTCGATGCCGTCCATCAGCCGGGCCGTGAGACCGGCCAGCGTCTGGTTGGGCCGCATGAGCTCGAGGTCCGCGTCCACCGAGAAGCCGAACTGATCGGCCACCTGCTGGAACATCTCCCGGTGCTGTCCGGTGGCCACTACCGTGCAGCCGAGCTCCGCGGTGCGACGCAACGCCGCGACCACCGGCGCGAGCTTGATCGCCTCCGGCCTCGTCCCCATGAAGACGAGGACGCTCCGCCGTTGCGTCATGGGCACGACTGGGTTACCCCCCGGTCTCGTCATTTTACACGGGGGGCGGACTCGGACAAAGCGGTTCCTCGAGGTCGAAATCGGTCAGACGGCGCGCCGCGTGTAGCTTCGCAGGAAGGCCCGTGGATGGCGGATCGCCGTCCAAATCTGGGCCAGGACGTCCGCCAGTCGGTGATCGCATCTGACGAGCGCGAACGCCGCGGGCAAATCAGTCCGCCTGCACGCGCTCTGGCCGAGCGTCAGCCCTCCGGCTGCACGTCGTCCCTCCGGTTCTCGCGCCAGCCGTCCTCGTCATGCCCCTGGCCGCGGGGCTTCTCCTTGCCGTTGCTCACGGTCCGGATGCGCGATCCGTCCATCCCGAGGTTCACCAGGTACTTCTTCGCCGCGTCAGCGCGCCTCTGGCCGAGCGCGAGGTTGTACTCGGCGGTGCCGCGCTCGTCGCAGTTTCCTTCGATGCGGACGGGCAGGTCGGAGCGCCTCGCTGCCTCGTAGAAGGACTGCAGCTTCGAGCGCCCTTCATCGGAAATCGTCGAGCTGTCGAAGTCGAAGTAGATGCTCACCGGCGCGACCATCGGTCGGGTCTCGGCCGGAGGCGCTTCCCGGGGGGGCGAGGCCGCCGATCGTGTTTCTCGGCCACTGTTTCGCGCCCGGTGCGGCGGAGCGCAAGGGGTTACCGGAAAGGGGTGCGGCGCGCGGACGCCTTTGCCGCGTGCACCTCGGGCAGTGTAACGTTACGCTTCCGCTCGCCTGACTGCGCCATGAAGAACGTACAGCGCGCCGCCGATTTCTATTCGCGCACCGCAGGAAGGTACGCGCGGAGCCGTCCGCATGGAATTCGCGAACCGGTGCTGGCGCGCCAACGCGACGCCATCGTGGAGCTCGCGCGTCCCCGCTCCACCGATTCCGTCCTCGACGTCGGCTGCGGCGCCGGTCGGGTCGCGGCGGTGCTTCGCCCGCGCGTCGCATGGATCTGCGGGGCGGACGCGTCCTCCGAGATGCTCGCGCTCGCGCGCCGCTGGCTCGACGAGGAGGTCCAGGCGTCCCTGGAGACCCTCGATCTCGGGCGCAAGTTCGACCTGATCGTCTGCTGCGGAGTGTTCGACTTCGTCGAGGACGCGGCGGCCGGCCTGGAGGCGATCCGCAGGCACCTCGCGCCGCAGGGCCGCGCCGTCGTCTCCGCGGCGGCGGTATCGGCGATCGGGGTCGGTTACGCGCTCGTGCGCCGCGCACAAGGTGTGCGGGTGCGTCTCTACACCTCGCGCCGCCTGCGCGCGCTCGCCGCGGGCTGCGGGCTGCGGTGCACGGCGGCGCGCAGGCTGCCCGGAGGCAGCGTCGCGGTGATGCTCGAGCACGCCGAACCCGGTGTGTGACGTGGCGCACCTTGCGCCACGAGGGCGCCGTTGTGGCGACTTCGGCTCGTCCTGTAGCTCTGGAGAGATGGCGGTGGACCCGGCGCCCACGCGCACCATACTGGTGGTGGACGATGAGGTCCCCATCCGTCTCGCGCTCACTCGTGTGCTGGGAGAAGGGGGCTACACCGTTCTCGGGACCGACAGCGGCCGCGAGGCGCTCGAGCTGTTCCAGCAGCACCCCATCGACCTCGTCATCAGCGATCATTACATGCCCGAGATGTCGGGGATCGATCTGCTCAAGCTGGTCCGCGTCCGACATCCGCACGTGGTCCGGATCCTTCTGACCGGCGACAAGGATCCGGAGCTCGCCGTCCGATCGATCAACGAGAGCGAGGTCTACCGGTTCATCCGCAAGCCCTGGAACAACTCGGACCTGCGCACGATCATGCACTTCGCCTTCGAGACCATCCGCCTCGAGCGCGAGAAGCGGCAGTTGCTCGCGCAGGTGCGCGACGAGCGCCTCGCGGTCCTGCGCAGGGGGTCCCCGGAGGATCCAGCGGGGCTCGAGCGCGAGGTGATGCTGCTCGCCGAGGACGAGCTGCACGGCGGATAGAGCGACCTACGCTCTTACGCCACCACAGCGCACCTCGGGCGCGCGCGGCGTACCCGCGGCGCTTGCGCACCTGCCCGATTCGCGTCGTACGCTGAAGAGATGTGGCGCACGATGAAGGACTGGCTTCCCGCACTGGCCCTCTACGCTCTCGGCGCGATTCCGCCCGCTTTGATCATCGCGCTGATGACGCGTTGATCGTCCTTATAGCGGCGCGCGCCAAAGCGTAGCGCGTTTGCGGCCACCGAAACCGAGCTGAGGCTCATCCGGGCGCAACGCCTCTTCGCGTCCATCGCCCACCTCGCCGTTCCAGCGGTCTTGCAGACTGCAAGAGCAGGTGTCGAGTCCCTGGGCAATCTGCAATCGCCATTCCGGCCAGGCCGCGAATCCCCCGCGGATTTCAATGATCAGAACCGGCACGGCGCGTGCTTGAGGGACCGGTCGGAGACATTCATGGCCGACCTGCTGCTCATCCTGGCGACCGCCGCATTCTTCGCCCTTTCCTGGGGCTATGCGCGCCTCTGCGAGAAGCTCTGATGAACCTCGAATACGGAATCGGGCTCGCTCTCTCCGTGCTTCTGCTCGTCTACCTGGCGTGGGCGCTGGTCAGACCGGAGCACTTCTGATGACCGCCATCGGCTGGGTGCAGATCGTCTTGTTCTTCGCCGTCGTGCTGGCGCTGACGAAGCCGCTCGGCGCGTACATGTTCCGCGTCTTCGAGGGCGAGCGTCAGCCGCTGCCGCGCGTGTTCGGATCCGTCGAGCGATTCACGTACCGCCTCTGCGGGGTGGATCCGGCGCGCGGGCAGACCTGGCCCGTGTACACCTTCTGTCTGCTCGCATTCAGCTTCTTCGGCGTGCTGGTGACGTACGGCATCGAGCGCCTGCAGCACGTCCTGCCCCTGAATCCTCAGCACCTTGCCGCGGTGGAGCCGGCGCTTGCCTTCAACACCGCCGCGAGCTTCACGACCAACACCAACTGGCAGGCGTACGTGCCGGAGACGACCGTCAGCTACCTCACGCAGATGGCTGGCCTGGCGTGGCACAACTTCACCTCCGCGGCTGCGGGAATCGCGGTGGCGCTCGTCATCGCGCGAGGGCTCACGCGCAAAGCGGGACCGCCGGGCGGCAAGACGATCGGCAACTTCTGGGTCGATCTGATCCGCTCGACGATCTATGTGCTGCTCCCCATCTCCTTCTTCTACGCGCTGTTCCTCGTCTCCCAGGGAGTGCTGCAGAACCTGCTCCCGTACCAGGAAGTGACGACGCTGGAGGGCGTGAAGCAGGTCATCGCCATGGGCCCGGTCGCCTCGCAGGAGGCGATCAAGATGCTGGGCACCAACGGCGGCGGCTTCTTCAACGCGAATAGCGCCCATCCGTTCGAGAACCCGACGCCGCTGAGCAACTTCGTCCAGATGGTGTCCATCTTCGCCATTCCCTCCGGGCTGACCTGGACGTACGGACGCATGGCGCGCGACCAACGGCAGGGCTGGGCGCTGTGGACCGCGATGGCGGTCCTCTGCATCGCCGGCGTCGTCACCCTCTATTGGGCCGAGGCGCACGACAATCCCGCTCTGCGGGGCCTCGCGCAGCTCCAGCAGGGTTGCGGAAACCTGGAGGGAAAGGAGACGCGCTTCGGTCTGTCGGCTTCGGCGCTCTTCGCCACGATCACCACGGACGCCTCCTGCGGCGCGGTGAACGCGATGCACGACAGCTTCACGCCGCTGGGCGGTCTCGTTCCCCTGGTGAACATCCAGCTCGGCGAGGTCATCTTCGGCGGCGTCGGCGCCGGGATGTACGGGATGCTGATCTTCGTCGTCCTCACCGTCTTCATCGCCGGCCTGATGGTCGGGCGCACTCCAGAGTACCTGGGCAAGAAGATCGAGGCGCGCGAGATGAAGCTGGCGATGCTCTACGTCCTCATCTTCCCCCTGCTCATCCTCAGCTTGGCGGCCTGGGCGCTGGTCGTGCCCTACGGCACCTCCTCCCTGAGCAACGCCGGCCCGCACGGCCTCTCGGAGATCCTCTACGCATTCTCCAGCGGCGCGGGGAACAACGGCTCGGCGTTCGCGGGACTGAACGCGAACACGCTCTTCTACAACCTGGCCCTCGGGACGGACATGCTCGTCGGCCGCTTCCTGATGATGATCCCGGCCATCGCCATCGCCGGAGCGATGGTGGACAAGAAGGTGACTCCGGCGGGTCCCGGCACCTTCCCGACGAACGGCGGTCTCTTCGTCGGTCTGCTCGTCTCGGTGGTCCTCATCGTCGGCGCGCTCACGTTCTTTCCGAACCCGGTCATGTTCGTCGTGGAGATCGGCAGCGTCCTCACCACCGCGATCTGGCTTCGCGACGTCTTCGCTCCCTCGCCGGGGGCGGCGCCGACCTGGTTCACGCTCGCCGTCTCCATCTGGCTGTGGTTCACGGTGGTGTTCGCGAACTTCGCCGAGGCCGTGGCCGAGGGACGAGGCAAGGCGCAAGCGGAGACCTTGCGCAGGATGCGACAGGACACGGTGGCGCGGAAGGTCCGCTTCTGGCCGCCCACGGACGATGTGCCCGGCATCTCCAACGAGGACATCATTCCGGCCTCGCGCCTGAAGAAGGGCGACCTGGTCATCGTGGACGCGGGCCAGATCATCCCCGGCGACGGCGAAGTCATCGACGGCATCGCCTCGGTGGACGAGTCCGCGATCACCGGGGAGTCGGCGCCGGTGATCCGCGAGAGCGGCGGCGATCGCTCCGCCGTGACCGGCGGCACGAAGGTGCTCTCCGATCGCATCGTGGCGCGCATCACGGTGGACCCCGGCGAGTCGTTCCTGGATCGGATGATCGGTCTGGTGGAAGGGGCGGCGCGGCAGAAGACGCCGAACGAAATCGCGTTGCACATCCTCCTGGTCGGCCTGACCATCGTCTTCCTCTTCGCCTGCGTCACGCTGGTGCCGATGGGGCTCTATTCGGGCATCCGCCTGGGGGCGACCGCGGTCGTGGCCCTGCTGGTCTGTCTGATCCCGACCACCATCGGCGGCCTCTTGTCCGCCATCGGCATCGCGGGGATGGACCGGCTCCTGCGCAAGAACGTGTTGGCGATGAGCGGGCGCGCCGTCGAGGCCGCGGGCGACGTGGATACGCTGCTGCTCGACAAGACCGGAACGATCACGCTCGGCAATCGCATGGCGAGCGAGATCCTGCCTGCGCCCGGTGTGCGCGTCGAGGAGCTGGCCGATGCCGCACAGCTCGCCAGCCTCGCCGACGAAACTCCGGAGGGGCGTTCCATCGTCGTGCTGCTCAAGGAGAAGTACCACCTGCGCGGCCGGGAGACGAAGGGGATCGCGCATTTCATTCCCTTCAGCGCGCAGACGCGCATGAGCGGGTGCGACCTCGACCAGCGGCACGTCCGCAAGGGGGCGGTGGATGCGGTCGGGGATTACGTCAAGACGCAAGGCGGGCACATGCCCGAAGAGCTGGTGCAGACTGCCTGGAGGATCGCCGACGCCGGAGGGACGCCGCTGGCCGTGGCCGACGGCGTCAGGGTGCTCGGGCTCATCCACCTGAAGGACGTGGTGAAGGGCGGCATCGCCGAGCGGTTCGCGCGCTTCCGGGCCATGGGGATCCGCACGGTGATGATCACCGGCGACAACCCGCGCACCGCGGCGGCGATCGCCCGCGAGTCCGGCGTGGACGACTTCCTCGCCCAGGCGACGCCGGAGACGAAGATGCAGCTGATCAAGGACGAGCAGGGCAAGGGCAAGCTGGTGGCGATGACCGGCGACGGCACCAACGATGCGCCGGCGCTCGCCCAGGCGGACGTCGGCGTGGCCATGAACACCGGGACGCAGGCCGCCAAGGAAGCAGGCAACATGGTCGATCTGGACTCCGACCCCACCAAGCTCCTGGAGGTGGTCGAGGTCGGCAAGCAGCTGCTGATGACGCGCGGGACGCTGACCACGTTCTCCATCGCCAACGACGTGGCGAAGTACTTCGCCATCCTCCCCGCGCTCTTCGTCGGTGTCTTCCCCGAGCTGGCGCCGCTCAATGTCATGCGCCTCGCCTCGCCCTACAGCGCGATCCTGAGCGCGGTCGTCTTCAACGCCATCATCATCATCCTGCTCATCCCGCTTGCGCTGCGCGGGGTCCGCTATCGCCCGCTGGGCGCGGCGGCGCTGCTCCGCCGCTCGTTGCTCGTCTACGGCGTCGGCGGCGTGATCGCTCCATTCATCGGCATCAAGATCATCGATCTCGGCCTGGCCGCGGTCGGTCTGGTCTGAGGAGTCGCGCTCATGCTTCGTACCGAGCTACTTGCCGCTGGCCGCGCCACGCTGGTCACCTTGATCGGCGTCGGGCTGGCATATCCCCTCGTCACCACCGCCGTCGCCGGCGCGATCTTTCCCCAGCAGGCCGCCGGGAGCCTGGTCGGCGATGATTCGGGGAACGTGGTCGGTTCCGGGCTGATCGCGCAGGCTTTCGGCAAGGCAGGATACCTGCAGCCGCGGCCCTCGGCGGCGGGTGAGAAGGGCTACGACGCGGCGGGGTCCTCGGGGTCCAACCTGGGGCCGACGTCCAAGGCGCTGCACGAGCGAGCAGCGAAGGATCTGCAGCGGCTCCTTCAAGAAAACCCCAATGCCGTGGGGCCCGTGCCGGCAGAGCTGGTCACCGCCTCGGCGAGCGGCCTCGACCCCCATCTCTCGCCGGCGGCGGCGCTCTGGCAAGCACCGCGCATCGCCCGGGCGCGCAATGTCGACGAGGCGCGCGTGCGGACGATCATCGAGGCCAATATCGAAGGGCGCGACTTGCTCGTGTTCGGAGAGCCGCGCGTCAACGTCCTGCTGGTCAACCGGGCGCTCGACCGGCATTTCGGGCGCCTGCCGCTCGCCACTCGATAGTCACGCCGTGGTGATGGCGACCGGCGCGGGTAAATGGTGGAATGATCCCGGGAGCAGATGACGAAGGCGGCGCAAACGCGGAGGCCCGAGGACTTCCTCGAGCTCGTCGAACGCGCGAGGCGCGGCCGTCTCAAGCTGTACGTCGGATTCGCCGCCGGGGTCGGCAAGACGTACCGGATGCTGCAGGAGGCGCACGACTTGCGGCGCCGGGGGGTCGACGTGGTGATCGCCTTCATCGAGCCGCACGGCCGCCCGGAGACCTCGGCGTTGATCGAGGGGCTGGAAGTCGTTCCCCGCCGGCGCATCGAGTATCGCGGCGTGGTCGTCGAGGAGATGGATCTGGACGCGGCGCTGCTGCGCCGGCCCACCGTCGCCGTGGTCGACGAGATCCCGCATACCAACGCGCCCGGGTCGCGCAACCGCAAGCGTTACCAGGACGTGCTCGCGCTGC
The DNA here is from genome assembly GCA_005879505.1 of Deltaproteobacteria bacterium. GTDB lineage: Bacteria > Myxococcota > Myxococcia > Myxococcales > 40CM-4-68-19 > 40CM-4-68-19. The sequence continues at coordinate 9,645 of VBKQ01000213.1, read as the reverse complement.
TGGATGCAGGGATCAACGTGATCGGGGCCATCAACGTGCAGCATCTGGAATCGCTCAACGGCCTCATCGAGCGGGCGACAGGCGTGGTGGTGCGCGAGACCGTTCCCGACAGTTTCCTCACCCAGGCCGATCAGGTGGTGAACCTCGATCTCGCGGTCGAGGACCTGCAGGAGCGCCTCCGGGGGGGAAAGATCTACGCTCCGGACAAGATCCCCTGGGCGCTGGAGAACTTCTTCAGGGACCAGAACCTGGCCACGCTGCGCGAGCTGGCCCTGCGGGAGGTCGCCGAGAGCCTGGACCGCGCCGGCCTGGCGAAGGGCGCTCCGGAGCTGAAGGCGTCCGGGCGGGTGATGGTGTGCCTCGCCTCCAATCCGCCGCGCGCGAAGACACTGCTCTCGCGCGGCTCGCGCATGGCCGGCCGCCTGAACACCGACTGGTTCGTCGTCTACGTGGAGACGCCGGGCGAGGCGCCGAACTTGATCGACTCCGAGGCGCAGCGCCACCTGCTCGCCAACGTCGAGAAAGCGCGCGAGCTGGGCGCCGAAGTGGTGCGGCTGAAGTCGGACGAGCCGGCGCAAGCGCTGCTGGATTTCGCCCGGACCCACGGTGTCGCCCACGTCATCGTGGGACGCTCGATGCAACCGTGGTGGAAGCAGGTGCTGCGCGGCTCGGTGCTGACGCAGCTCTTGCGCGAGGGCACCGATTTCGACCTCCAGGTGGTAGCGGCTACCGACGAGGAGCGGGCGTGAACCTGAGGACCAAGCTCCTGCTGGCGCAGGCGCCGCTGGCGGCGGGCCTTGCCCTCGTCGGCCTGGTGGCGCTGAACACCTTGCATACGCTGGAACGAAGCTCGCAACGCATCCTCCAGGACAACTTTCGCAGCGTGCTCGCGGCACAGCGGATGATGGAGGCGGCGGAGCGGATCGACAGCGCCGCCTTGTTCCGCGCGGCCGGCAGTGCCGACAAGGGCGACGCCCAGGCGGCCCCGAACGTCGACGCGTTCGAGGCGGGGCTGCGGGCGCAGGAGAGCAACATCACCGAGGCGGGCGAGGCGGAGGCGACGCGCCGGCTGCGGGCCGCCTGGAACGAATACCTGGCGAAGTACGGCGCGTTTCGCAGGATCAGCGGAGAACAGGAGCTGCGCCGCCACTACTTCGAGGAGCTGCAGCCCGAATTCCTCAGGCTCAAGGACGCTGCGGAGAGGATCCTGGAGATCAACCAGGACGCGATGCTGCTGAAGAGCGACCACGCTCGCGCCATCGCGGAACGCAATCGCTCGCTGCTCCTGCTCTCCACCATCTGCGCGCTGGTCCTCTGCCTCTTCGCTTCCGTATCGCTCACCCGGCGGGCGCTGCGGCCGCTCAACCGGCTCAGCCTGGCGGTGCGGCGCATCGGGGAAGGCGATCTCGAGGCGCGGGCGCGCATCCAGGGAGAGGACGAGATCGCGCAAGTCGGACGCGAGCTCGACACCATGGCCGACAAGTTGCGCGAGTACCGCAGCAGCTCGCTCGGAGAGCTGCTCCAGGCGCAGCAGGCATCCCAGGCGGCCATCGACAGCCTTCCCGATCCCATCCTGGTGGTCGCCGCGGACGGCACGCTCCTGAACGTGAACGAGAGCGCCGAGCGGGAGCTGCAGATCCAGGCCGGCGAGCGGCCCTTGACCCGGATCGATCCCGATCTGCGCGACGCGATCGAGAAGGTGCGCGCGCATGTCGTTGCCGGAAAAGGCCCCTACTTGCCCCGCGGGCTGGAAGAGGCGCTTCACGTGCGCGATCGCAGGCTGCTGCCGCGGGCGACTCCGCTCTACTCCGAGGAGGGGGCAGTCGCCGGAGCGACCATCGTGCTGCAGGACGTGACCCGGCTGGTGCGATTCGACGAGCTGAAGAACGATCTGGTGGCCACCGTCGCGCACGAGTTCAGGACCCCGCTCACCTCGCTGCGCATGGCGATCCACATCCTCCTCGAGGGCACGGTCGGGGCGGTCAGCGAGAAGCAGGCGGACCTGCTGCAGGCCGCCCGCGAGGATTGCGAGCGTCTGCAGGACATCGTCGACGACCTGCTCGACCTCGCGCGGATCCAGGCGGGCAAGGTGGAAGTGCAGCCCGCGGCCATCTCCGCGAAGTCCCTGGTCGAGGGAGCGCTGGCGAACCGCTCCGCCGCGGCGTCGGCGGCGAAGATCCAGCTTGCGGCGGAGGTCGGCGAGCCGGTGCTGCCGGTGCTGGCCGATGCGGAGCGGATCGCGCTGGTCCTCGACAACCTGATCGGCAACGCGGTCCGGCACAGCGCGCCGGGGAGCACGGTCGTGGTGCGGGCGCAGCCACAGCACGACAGCGTTCGATTCGAGGTGGAGGACCACGGCGAAGGCATTCCAGCCGAGTACCGGAGCCGGATCTTCGAGAAGTTCTTCCGCGTGCCAGGAACGAAGGGGGAGGGGATCGGGCTCGGGCTCTACCTGGCGCGGGAGATCGTGCTCGCGCACGGCGGGGACATGGGCGTCGAGAGCGAGCCGGGCAAGGGGAGCCGCTTCTGGTTCACTCTGCCCGTGCCCGGGCGCAGCGTTCGTGCCAGCGCGGCCTAGCCGCGGTCACTCGCTTTCGTACTTCTTCCGCTTGCGCCACAGCGTCGATGCATCCACCGCCAGCACGTGCGCCGCCTCCTCCTGCGTGCGGGCGCGGGCGAGGACGCGCAGGATGTGCTCGCGCTCGATCTGCTCGACGCTGAAGTCGCCGCCGAGCTGCGGCACGGTCGTCGCGGTCTGGGCGATCCGGTCCGGAAATGACTGCGGCTGCAGCACCTGTGCGGGAGAGAGGATGACCGCGCGCTCGATGGCATTGCGCAGCTCGCGGACGTTCCCGGGCCAGGCATAGGCGAGAAATGCCCGTTCCGCCTCCGGCGAGAGCTGCTGCGGCGCGCGGCGCGCCGCCCGGGCGAAAAACGCGAGAAAGCTCTGCGCCAGCGGGAGGATCTCCTCGCGCCGCTCGCGCAGCGGAGGGACGGTGACCTCGACGACGTTGAGGCGGAAGAGCAGGTCCTCGCGGAACTGGCCTGCGCGTACCGCCTCGTCGAGGTTGCGGTTCGTGGCGGCCACGATCCGGACGTCCGCGACCCGGGTCCGCGTCTCTCCGACCCGCTCGAACTGCTTGTCCTGCAGGAAGCGCAGCAGCTTGGCCTGGATCGAGGGCGGGACCTCGCCGACCTCGTCGAGGAAGAGGGTACCGCCTTCCGCGGCTTCCACGCGCCCGGGCTGATCGCGCACTGCCCCCGTGAAAGCGCCCTTGAGATGCCCGAACATCTCGCTCGCCAGCAGCTCCTCGCTGAGCGCGGGGCAGTTCACGACGGCGAAGGGGCGGCCACGGCGCGGGCTCTGCCGGTGGAGCGCCCGCGCCAGTACGGTCTTGCCGGTGCCGCTCTCGCCCCGCAGGAGCACGGGGACGTCGTGGGCGGCGGTGCGGCCGATCACGTCGAGAACCGCGCGCATCGCGGCGCTCGGCGTGGAGAACATCACTTCCGGCGTGGCGTCCGCGAGCTGCTCCTCGAGGTCGGCGACGCGCGTGGACATTTCGATGCGCGAGCGCGCCTGCTCGACGGCGCGCTGGATCTGCGCCGGCGTGAACGGCTTGGGCAGATAGTCGCGGGCTCCGCGACGGATCGCCTCGACCGCCGTGTCGATGGTCGCGTAGGCGGTGATGATGATCACCTCGAGGGCGGGCCGCTCCGCGAGCAGCGAACCGAGGAGATCCAGCCCGCTTTCCTTTCCCAGCCGCAGATCCACGAACGCGAGATCGTGCGGCAGGCGCGCGAGCGAGTCGATCGCGGCCGCCGCCGAACCGCATTCGGTGACCGCGCAACCGAGGGATTCCAGGCAGACAGCCAGCGTCTTGCGGATGTTGCGTTCATCGTCCACGACCAGGACGCGGAATGCACGTTGGCCCGTGTTCGTCTCGTCGCTCAATGCGGCTCTCCGGGCGGCGAGAGCGCGCCGGCATGGCGGTTACGCTCGCGGCCCCAACGCCACTCCATCATCCCAGCGAACAGGGCGCCAAGGAAGCAGGCCGCGGAAGCGGCGGCGACCGCGGCTCGCGGCCCTTCGGGGATCGGTAGCCAGAAGCAGACCGCCGACAGCGCTAGCAGATGCACCAGCACCATGCGCGAGGCGCGATAGCGCTCCCAGCGCAATTGCGCGATGAGGAAGTCCCTCACCTGCTGCGGCGATTCCGGGAGCACCTGCAATCGGCGCTGCATGTGGCTTTCTCGTGCAGGGGTCGTGCCGGGAACCGTACGCTCGCGACTCCGTGGCGCGTCCTTGCGAAATGCACGAAATGGCCGCCGTTCTGATTGCATCATGCAATCCGAGCGGCGGCGATCCGCCCGCAGACGCGAGATGCTGCTCGACAGGAAACGCGGCGCGACCCGAAGGACCTGCAGGACCCGCATCTCTTCCGGCACATCTCGCTCATCGCTTTCCTCGCCTGGGTCGGCCTCGGCGCGGACGGCCTTTCTTCCTCCGCGTACGGCCCCGAGGAAGCGTTCAAGAACCTGGGCGAGCACACATATCTCGCCGTCTTCCTTGCTGCCGCGACTGCGTTCACGGTCCTCATCATCGCGGCCTCCTACAGCCGCGTCATCGAGCATTTCCCCTTCGGCGGCGGCGGGTACGTCGTCGCCTCCCGACTGCTCGGACCGCGCGCGGGAGTGGTGAGCGGCTCGGCGCTCATCGTCGATTACGTCCTCACCATCTCCATCTCCATCGCGGCGGGTGGAGACGCGGTGTTCAGCGTGCTTCCGGACGGCGCGAGTTGGTCGAACCTCATCATCGCCGGTCTGCCGCTGAAGCTGCACATCGAGCTTCTCGGAGTGCTCGTGCTGGTGCTGCTCAATCTGCGCGGTGTGAAGGAATCAGTCACCGTGCTGATGCCGATCTTCCTCGCGTTCCTGCTTACGCACGCCGTGATCCTCGGCACTGGCATCGGGTTGCACCTCGGGCGCGCTCACGAGGTGGTCGAGGAAGTGTCGGCCGGCCTCTCGCACGGGATGTCTACGTTGGGATTGGGCGGTCTTCTGTTGCTCTTCGTGCGCGCCTACTCGCTCGGCGGCGGCACCTACACCGGAATCGAGGCCGTCTCCAACGGCCTGCAGATCATGCGAGAGCCGCGCGTGCAGACGGCCAAGCGGACCATGGCCTACATGGCGATCAGCCTCGCCGTCACCGCCAGCGGCATCATCCTCTGCTACCTGCTGCTCGACATCCGCTACGCCGATCCCGACCACACCATGAACTCGCTTCTGGCAGCGAAAGTGGCTGGCGGCGTGCGGCTCCTCGGCCTTCCGGTGGGGAAATGGTTCGTCTTCCTCACGCTGCTCTCCGAGGCGTTGCTCCTCTTCGTCGCCGCCCAGGCCGGCTTCATCGACGGGCCTCGGGTGATGGCGAACATGGCGCACGACTCGTGGTTCCCCCACCGCTTCAGCGCGCTCAGCGATCGTCTCACCATGCAGAACGGCGTCCTGCTCATGGGCGGGGCCGGTTTCGTCATGCTGCTCTACACGGGGGGCCGCGTCGACGCGCTGGTGGTGATGTACTCGATCAACGTGTTCCTCACCTTCTCGCTCACCCAGATCGCCATGATCCGGTACTGGACGAAGCGCGAGACGCGCCGCAAGCAGACGGATTGGAAGAGGCACATCTGGATCCACATCGTCGGCGGGGCGCTCTGCGTCACGATCCTGACCATCACGGTGGCGGAGAAGTTCCGCGAAGGCGGCTGGCTCACGGTGCTCGCGACCAGCGCCTTGATCGCTCTCTGCATGGCGATCAAGCGACACTATGCGGGCGTCTTCGCGCGCCTCAAGCGGCTAGATCAGATCCTCGAAGCGCTCCCCTCGCAGCCGGCCCCGAAGAAGGCGCTCGACCCGAAGAAGCCTACCGCGGTCCTCCTGGTCGGGGGCTACTCCGGCCTCGGCATCCACTCCCTGCTCACTGTCCTGAAGCTGTTTCCCCGCTACTTCCAGAGCGTCATCTTCGTCACCGTAGGCGTGGTGGACAGCGCCACCTTCCAGGGCGTCGAAGAGGTGGATCGCGTGCGAGAGCAGGCCGAGCAAGATCTAAAAAAATACGTGGAGCATGCGCAGATCGCGCGCGAGTATCCCCGCGCCATCTTCTTCGCGGGGAAGCTGATCTTCGAGCGCGAGCGCTGGTTCGACCGTTTCCTCCACAACGAGACGGCGTACGCCATGCAGCGGCGGTTCCAGTTCGCGGGACTGCCGATGGTCGTACTGCCGGTGCGCGTGCTGGAGGAGTAGGCCCTGCAACGAGGGAAGCCCGCGACCCTCAGGCGTGCTAAACAGGGCCCCAATCTGACCGGGAGGGCACCCATGGGCAAGACCCTGATCGACGGCGTGGCCGGCCTCAAGTCCCTCGTCGGCAAGGAGATCGGCGTCTCGGATTGGCGGCAGATGACCTACGAGGCGATCCGAAAGTTCGCCGACGCGACCGGCGACCATCAGTGGATCCACGTCGATCGCGAGCGCATTGCCCGCGAGTCGCCCTTCGGAAAGCCGATCGCGCACGGGTACTTCACCGTCTCGCTGATCGCGGGGATCTTCTTCGAGCTCGTCGAGATCAAGAACTTCGCCATGGTCATCAACTACGGTCTCAACAAGGTCCGTTTCCCCGCTCCGCTCAAGGAAGGGCAGCGGTACCGCCTCAACGTGAAGCTCGGCGACGTCACCGAGGTTCCCAACGGGGTCGAGGGTCTGCTCGCCGCCAGCATCGAGATCGAGGGAGAGAAAAAGCCGGCCTGCGTCGCCGAGCTCGTGTTCCGGTTCTACGGAACGTGATCCGGGGGCGGCGTGCCGGCGCGCGAGTACAATTTCGACGGGCTCGTCGGCCCCACCCACAACTACGCCGGGCTTTCCCACGGCAACGTCGCCTCGCTGACGCACGCCGACCAACCCGCGAGCCCGCGGGCCGCCGCGCTGCAGGGCCTGGTCAAGATGCGCTTCGTCGCCTCGCTCGGGGTCGGACAGGCCGTGCTGCCGCCGCACGAGCGACCCTCGCTGCGGACGCTGCGCCGGCTCGGTTTCCGCGGGAGCGACGAAGAAGTGCTCGCCCAGGCCGCGCGCGATCCGGAGCTGAAGGACCAGCTGCTGCGCATCAGCTCGAGCGCGGCGGCGATGTGGACCGCGAACGCGGCGACGAGCATTCCCAGCGCCGATGCGGCCGACGGGCGGCTGCACCTGGTCCCCGCGAACCTCACCGCGATGTTCCATCGCTCGCTGGAGGCGGAGACGACCGCGCGCGTGCTCCGCGCCATCTTCGCCGACGCCAGGAAATTCGCGGTCCATGATCCCCTGCCCGGCGGAGGGCACTTCGCGGATGAAGGCGCCGCGAACCACACCCGGCTGTTCGCGGCCGACAGGCCGGCGGTGCATCTCTTTGCCTGGGGCCGCCGCGCGTTTGGCGATCCGCCGCCCGCCGGCGAACCCTCCGTGTATCCGGCGCGCCAGACCCGCGAGGCGTCGCATGCGCTGGCCCGCCTCGGGCAGGTGGATGCGGGCCGCGCCCTGTTCCCCCAGCAGCACCCGGTCGGGATCGACGCCGGCGGCTTTCACACAGACGTGCTGGCGGTGGGAAACGGGAACGTCCTCCTCCTGCACGAGCTCGCCTTCCTCGAGGTCACAGATCTGTTGGCCGAGCTGCGTGCGCTGCTGGGTGAGTCGTTCGTGGCGTTGCTGGCCACGGAGAAGGAGCTCCCGGTCGCTTCCGCCGTCTCAGCGTATCCGTTCAACTCGCAGCTGCTCACGCTACCGGACGGGAGCATGACCATCGTGGCGCCGGAGGAGGCGCGCGAGGACTCGCGAGCGCGCGCGTTTCTCCAGCGCGTGATCGAGGCGGACGGTCCGGTGAAGACCTTGCACCATCTCGATCTGCGCGAATCGATGGAGAACGGCGGCGGTCCCGCCTGCCTGCGCCAGCGCATCGTCCTGCAGGACGGAGAGCGCTCCGCGATCGAAGCGCGCGTCTTCTGGGACGAGGCGCTCGGCGCTGAGCTGGAGGCGTGGGTGCGCCGGCATTACCGCGACCGCCTGGTCGGAGAGGATCTGGCGGACCCGAGCCTGGCGCGCGAGAACATGCAGGCGCTCGACGAGCTGACGCGGATCTTGCGGATTGGGAGCGTGTACGACTTCCAGAAGTAGGGCCGTGGCCTACTTCGCTTCCTTCCGCACCAGCTTGCCCTGGGGATCGACGAGATAGTCCGCGTCGTCGTACGAGAGCTCGAACAGCCCGTCTTCGCGCAGCGTGATCGAGCGCGGAGTCCGCTTGGAGAGCAGGATGGCGGCATCGTTGGCCACCTTCAGCGTCGGCGAGGGCGCCTCCGCCTCCTTCGGCTCGGGTGGCGGCGCCTCCTCGGGAGCCTGCGGAGCCGGCGCCGGAGCCGCAGCGGGCTCGGCCCGCTTCGTCTCTTCCCTCTCGCGGTGCACGTCGGCGAGGCGCGCGCGGATCTGCGCCGCGTCGTCCGGCGACAGCCGATCGAGCTCCCGTGTCAGCTCTGGATTCGCGGCCACCAGGCGCGCCGCCGAAGCAAGGAACGGCCGCGGTACCGGCAGCGCAGCGGGGGCGAGCCTGCGGCCGCCGGCGCGCGCAGTGAGGCGTGCGATCCGGTCTTCGCTCGCCTGCGCCTTGCGCACCGCTTCGAGACCCGGACGGAGATCGCCGATGGTCAGACCGCCCTTCGCCTCCGTCAGCGCGGAGGCCAGCTCGTCCGCTGCCTGGATGGCGTCGGAGCGGAGACGGGCGGCACGGTCGAACGTGGCGGCCAGCTGCGGGTCGGCGTCGTCGAGCATCAGCTCGGCCGCCGTGTTGCGGATCCAGGTTCCGCGGTCGATCGCCTGGAGCAGCCGCTTCAGCGCGCCGCGGCCGCGGCCCACGGCCGTGAAGTCACTCGAGCGGATCGCCTGCAACTCGGTCCGGTCCGGACGCCGGGCCAGCGCGTCCTGGGCCCAGCGCTCCTGTTGGGCGATGGCCCGCAGGGCGTTCGAGTCACGCTGGGGCGCGGATGAGCCGTGGATACACCCCCCGGCGGCGAGCAAGACGGCGAACGCGAATCGGCGCATGCGGACTCCTTTTCCGGACGCGCCCCGGGCGCGTCAAGGGAGCAGCACCTGCGACGCACGGCGGTCGCCTTCGGCCACGCCCTTGGATAGAACGGCCGACAGAGGACTGAATTCAAATGCTCGTGCTCGCGCTGCTGCTGGCCGTTTCGGACGAGGACCTGCCGGCAAAGCTACGCCATCTGGAATCCGCCGCGGAGGCCTGGGCCCCCGCGCCTTCCCTCGACGGCACCCGGGTCGCCTTCCTCACCACGCTTTTCGGGACCCGTCAGGCGGCATCCGTGGCGGTGGACGGAAGCTACCCGACGCAGCTCACCGACGAGCCGGGCGGCGTCGTCGAGATCAGGTACATTCCTTTCGAGCCGGGACAGCTCGTCGCCGTCGGCCTGCGCGACGGCCGGCGCCGGATCCTGCGCGTGGACGAGGAGGGTGGCGGTCCCACCCCGATCGATCCCGCGGCCGGAGATCAGATCCTGGGCGGCTTCTCGCGCGATGGAAAGAGGCTCTTCTACGCCGTCCGCAATGGAGCGGCGATTT
>VBKQ01000212.1 GCA_005879505.1 Deltaproteobacteria bacterium | reverse complement strand
GGTGGGCGCAAGCCCCGAGCAAGGGCTCGCGTTGGGCGTCCTCTACCACATGATGCAGTTCATCCCCGAGACCATCTGGGGTGCGGTGGTTCTGGCACGGGCATCGCTCGGTGTCCGGGCCCTGCGCGCCGGGGAGGCTCCGCCATGACGCTCCCTCTGCCCGTGGTTCCCGACCCCCTGGGAGCCGCCGAAGCGTCCATTCGCCCCGGGGCGCCTTCGGCCAGACTCACCGTCGCCGAGTGGCTGCGGTTTGGTCCCTTCCTCGCCCAGATGGTAGTCACCCGCCGCTGCAATCTGAGCTGCGGCTACTGCAACGAATACGACGATCACTCGCCTCCCATTCCCTTCGAGACGCTCGACCGGCGGCTTCTGAAGCTGCACCAGCTGCGCACCTGGGTCGTTTGCCTGACCGGTGGCGAGCCGACCGTTCACCCGGAGCTCGTCCGCATCGTCGCGCGCATGCGCGAGCTCGGATTCCGGCGCCGGCAGATCATCACCAATGGATACCTGTTGACCCCGAAGCTGATCGATGCGCTGAACGATGCGGGCTTGACCGACCTCCAGATCAGCGTCGACGGCGTCGAGCGCAATGCCACCACGGTGAAGGTGCTCGACCGGCTCCGCGGAAAGCTCGTGGAGCTCGGACGACGCGCGCGCTTCCAGGTAGTGGTGAGCGCCGTGATCGGCAGCGCGCCGCCGCAAGAGGCGCTCGAGGTGGTCCGCTTCACGCGCGCGAATGGGTTGACCCCCCGCATCATCCTCTTGCACGACGGCTCCGGTCGCTTGAACCTGTCCACGGACGAGCTCGCCGCCTACCGTGAGGTCAAGCGTCTGCTGGGGCACGCGGGGCGCGAGGCTGCCGACTACCGCGAGGACCTGATCGCGCGCGGGCGCGCGCCTTTCCGCTGTCGCGCCGGCTCGCGCTATCTCTATGTCGACGAGTTCGGCAAGGTCGCCTGGTGCAGCCAGACCCGGGCGTATTTCGCGCGCGATCTGGAGACGTATTCGCTCGACGATCTCCGGCAGCAGTTCCACACCAGCAAACCGTGCAACGAAGGGTGCACGGTGGGTTGCGTGCGCACCGCGTCCGCCTATGACGGCTGGCGATCGCAGGTCGGGTGATGCGTGCCCCCCTTTCATGGGCGCGCTGCAGCGCGCTCGTCCTGACCGCCGTCGCCGCCCCGGCCTGCAAGACTGCCTCGCCGGGTGGCCCGGCGCCCGCCGTGAGCTCTGCCCGGATCGAGGTCGACTCTGCCGGCCTGGTTGCCGCACTGGTCCAGAAGCACGGACAGTCCTCCCGGGACCGCGCCGAGCGGGGCGTCCGCCAGGTGGCTGCCTATTGGCGCGGGCAGGACGGGGATGCCGTGACGCTGCGAGCGTTCGTGGAGGAGAGATTCGTCGCCGACCCGAAGGAGCTCGATGCCCTGCACCAGCGCTTCTCCGCGGCGTTCGAGCAGATCGACGGACACCTGCTGGAGATCGGGCGCGCTCTGCGCAGCTGGAACGAGCTCGAGCTCGGTCCGCAGATGGAGCTGGACCAGCTCTTCGCCGCTCTCGAGATCGGGGCGCACCTCTCGGAGGACCTGTTCTCCTCGAAGCTCGCCTTCGTCGCGCTGCTCAACTTCGCGCAGCCCGATCTACAAGAAATGGTGGCGCAGGGCCCGCAATGGTCGCGCAAGCAATGGGCCCAGGCGCGGCTGACGCGCAGGTTCGCGCTGCGGCCGAGCGGCGCTGCGCTGCAGGCGGTGGCGAAGGCGAGGGCGGACGCCGAGGCGTACATCGCCGGCTACAACGTCTGGATGCATCACGTCCTCGCGCAGGACGGCAGGCGGCTGTTCGCCAAGGGCGTGAGGCTCCTCACGCATTGGAACCTCCGTGACCAGATCAAGGCCGACTACGCGGAGCCCGACCGGCCGGTGGCGCTGGCGCGGCAGCGGCTGGTGCGCGACGTGATGGAGCGCATCGTCACGCAGGAGATCCCGCAGGCGGTGATCGACGATCCCCGGGTGGACTGGAACCCGGCGGCCAACACGGTGAGCGCGGCCCCGCCGGAGACGGTGGAGACCGACCAGATGAAGGCTCAGGGGAAGCGTCCGCCGTCGCCTTCGATCTCGCCGGAGCGCGAACCAGATACGCGCTATGCGGTGCTGCTCGCGGATTTCCGCGCCTCACGCCAGCTCGATGCGGACTCTCCGATGGCGCGCACGGAGATCGATCGCCACTTCCAGCTCGACGACGAGATCCCCGAGCAGCGGGTGCGGGCCCTGCTCACGCAGGTGCTCGAATCGCCGCTGGTTCCCAGGGTCGCGGCCCTGATCCGGAAGCGGCTCGGGCGCCCGCTCGAGCCCTTCGACATCTGGTATGACGGCTTTATCGAGAAGCAGCCGGAGGGCGAGCTGTCGAAGCTGACGCGCGCCCGGTATCCGACCGCGGACGCCTACAAGAAGGACATCCCGCGGCTGCTGCAGGGCCTCGGGTTCACGGGGGAGAAGGCGCGCTGGATCGATTCCCACATCGTCGTCGACCCGGCCCGCGGCTCGGGCCATGCGCTGGAGGCCGACCGGCGCAGCGAGATGTATCCGTGGTGGGGTCCGGGCGACTCCGCGCACCTGCGCACGCGGGTGAATCCCGACGGGATGGATTACAAGGGCTACAACATCGCCGTCCACGAGATGTGCCACAACGTCGAGCAGACGTTCTCGCTCTACGCGGTGGACGACACCCTCTTGCAGGGCGTCCCCGGCAAGGCATTCACCGAAGCGCTCGCCTTCACCTGCCAGCACCGCGACCTGGAGCTGCTCGGCCCGGGGCCCGCCGCGCGCACCGAGCACGCGCGCGCCCTGAAGGCGTTCTGGGACTCCTGGGAGATCGCCGGCGTCGCCCTCACCGACCTGGACGTGTGGCACTGGATGTACGCGCACCCCGATGCCAAGCCGGCGCAGCTCCGGGAAGCGACGCTTCGGATCGCCCGCGGATACTGGGACCGGTACTACGCGCCGGTGCTGGGAAAGCCCGGCAATCCGCAGCTCGGGATCTACTCGCATATGATCAACAGCTTTCTCTACCTGTATCGGTACCCGATCGGGCACCTGATCGCGTTCCAGCTCGAGGAGAAGCTACGCGGCGCGGAGAGCGGGAAGGCGTTCGAGAACGCGGCGTCGTACGGGACGGTGCTGCCGGATCTCTGGATGGAGCACGCAACGGGGAAACCGGTGGTGGCGGAGCCGATGCTGGAGGCTACGGAGGCGGCGCTCCGGGCGGCGGGCGGGTGAGAACTCTGCCCGATTCGCTGCTCGTGTGGAGCGCGCGGGGAAGGCGACGGGAGTCGGGGAGCCCCACCGATCTCTGCCCATTTCGATGGTCGGGTGTTGCGCGCGCGGCGGCGGAGCGCACAGCCTCCGATCTCTGCCCGATTCAATATACGGCCGGTCACCGGAGACGACGGCCTCCGTTGTCCTCGCACGCATCGAATTGGGCAGAGATCGGGCAGAGATCAGGCCTCCTCTCCGCCTCACCCGAACGACCACTGCTCTGCCACCGCTCCTCCCTCCACCCGCGCGACGCGAATCACCTCCCGCCCCCCTCCGATGCGCTCGCACCACACCGCGTGAGTCTCGTTCGATCTCACCCACAGCACCGCTCCCTCCGCCGACCGCGCCACCACCGCCAGATGCACCGGGTCCGCCCCGCGAACGTCCGCTCCCGCGAGCGGGTCCACGTCGGCCGTGCGGACCGCCGCAAGCCCCGGCCTTTGCGACTGCTCGGCTCGTGCTCGCGCCGCGCGAAGCTCCTCCGCGAGCGCGCCCTGGAGCCGCTCGCCCTCCAGGTCCGCCTCGGTCCGCGCGGCGCGCGCCGCCTTCCGGATCAACCACACGCAGATGCCGAGGAAGACGAGGCCGGGGAGGCCGAGGTCGAGGAGGAGGTCGAGAGTCATTCGCCCATCTGCACCCGGCGCGCCGAGCCGGTCTGCGTCCAGCGAGGCTGCTGGCTGGCGCCGAGCACCTCCATCGTCAAGGGCCGGTGCTCCTTCACGTAGGCGACCACGATGTCGCGCGCGAGGATGCCGCGGGAGCGCTTCGGTGCGCCTTGCAGCATCGTCAGGCCGTCGCCGCCGCTCACGAGAAAATCGGTCACCGATACCGTGTACGTGCCCGGCGCGCAGGTGGACTGGCACGCGTGCCTGCCGCAGCTCGTGGTCTCGCAGAGCACCCGGCCGCCGTCGTCGACCATCCGTACGACGATCGCTCCGTCCGGGGCTCCCTTCGGATCGCTGCCGGCGCCGAACTTCTCCCAGTCGATCGAGTACCGCAGCCCCGAGACGCGCATCGGCCCCTTGCCGTGATGGAGGACCGCTTCCAGCGCGTTGCGGACCTCGATCGCCCGCAGCGAGACCACCACCTGCTCGTTGTCGAACGGATAAAGGTCGAAGATCTGTCCGAACGTGATCGGGCCCGCCGGAATTTCGCTGATGCGCAATCCGCCGGCGTTCTGCAGGGCGAACTGGGCCTTGAGGCCTCCGCCGGCGCCGGAGCGGAGGGCGTCGGACGTCAGGTTCCCGAGCAGGTCGTTTCCGCTGCCTTTGCGCAGGTCGACCCGCGTCTCTCCGACGAGCGTCTCGCGCAGCGCCCGCACCTCGCGGTCATAGCTGCGCAAGATCGCCGCGACGCGCGCGTCCGGCTCGATCCGGCGACCACGCCATTGCGCCGGCTGACCTCGATACGTGTGCAGGATCGCCTGCGGGCCGCCGGACCTGGGCAGGGATCCCTCGTTGACGGCGAACGAGGTCACCCGGCCGTTTGCATCGAGCGCGAGCTCGATGACGGAGAAGGCCTGCAGCTTCGAGCCCGACTGCACGATGGGCACGTTTTCGACCACCAGCGGCGGCGGGCCGATGGAGACGTGATGATGCCCGCTGGCGATGGCGTCCACCTTGCCTCGCACCGCCTCGGCGATGCGCTGGATCTCGTTCTCCGGCGGACCGGGGCCGGCATGCGCGCTGATCACCACCACCGTCGCGCCCCGGGACCGCAGCAGATCGGCCTCCTGCGCAGCCACCGCGCCGCCTTCGACGAAGTCGATCCCCGCGATCAGCGCCGGATTGGTGGTGAGGGGCGTCTCGACCGTCGCGAGGCCGATGATCCCCACGCGGATGCCGCCCGCGTCGACGATCGTGCTCGGACGCAGCCAATCCGGACGCTGCCGGGTCCCCTTCAAGAAGACGTTCGCGGCGAGGATGGGGTAGCGGGCTTGCGCGATGCGCTCCTTCAGCACCGGTATGCCGAAATCGAACTCGTGGTTTCCCAGCGCCGCGGCGGTGACGCCGAGCGCGTTGTACACGTCGGTGACGCTCCTTCCCTGGAAACGGTTCGAGATCAGCGTTCCCTGGAAAGCGTCACCGGCGTCGAGGACGATGACCGCCCCGCCGTGCTCCTTCGCCTCGGCGCGGATGGCCTCGAGATATCCGCCGAACCAATCCGCGCCCCCGATCTCGCTCTCGGTGCTCGAGGCGATCCACTTCGGCGCCGCCACCTCGAGCAGCGCACCGTGTGTGTCGTTGATGGCGACGATCGTGAGCCTTCGCCCCTGCGAGGGAACGGCGGCCTTCGCCGGCGATGGGGCGCAGGCGAGCGCGGCGACGAGGAGGGGGAACAGGAGACGCATCGCGGACGCCATACGATGCCATAACCACCTGACGCGCCGCATCGAGGTTGGCACGAATTGCGTATTGTGTCCCCAGATCCGTCTTATGCTTGGGACATGCGCGCGGGAGCTGCGGTCAGCCGAGCCGAGGACGTGCGCCTGGCGGCGCGCGATGCCGCCACCCGGGCCCTGGATGCGGCGGGCCTGGATGAGGCCGCGTGCTTGATCGTCGCGGCGACGCCGGAGCACCTCGACGAGGCGGTGGAGCTCTGCGAGGCGCTCCGGGACGCCGCCGGGGCGAATGCCCAGATCGTCGGGGGCGCCACCTCGGCAGCGCTGGTTCCCGGCGACGCCGAGATGGAGGACGGGCCGGCGCTGGGCGTGCTCGCACTGGCGCAGCGCGCGGAGCTGTTCTCGTTCCGCAGCGACGCGCCGGACGAGCTGCGCGCGGCCGCGCAGAAGGCCGGTCCGGGCGCGCTCGGCATCGTGTTCGCCGACCCCGAGGCGCCGGTCCAGCGGCTCCTCGGCGCGCTCGGCCGGGTCCGCGTCGCCGGCGGCGGAGTGGCGGTCGAGGGCGGCCTCCTGCTCGATCACGACCTCGCGTACGCCCACGCGGTCGGGGCGTTCTTCCCGGCGCCTGGGCGGCTCGCGGTCGCGCAGTCGCATCAGGCCATCGGAAAGCCCCTCCTCGTCACCCGTTCGGAAGGGAGGGCGCTGCTCGAGCTGGACTCGCGCCCCGCGATGGAAGCGCTTGCCTCCCTCGCCGAGCAGCCGGGCCTCGATGGCGAGGCGCTGCAGTTCGTCGCGCTGGGCGTGTCGCCGCGGCCGGGCGAGCCGTTCTCCGTCGAGGACTTCGTCTCCGTTCCCCTCCTCGGGATCGACGAGGAGCGCGGCGCCCTGGAGACCGGCGCGCCGATCCCCGAAGGTCACAGCGTCTCGTTCACCCTCCGCGACGGCATGGGCGCGCGCCGCACGCTGCAGCAGGCGCTCGACAAGCTCCGCGATCCGCGCCCCTCCTGGGGGCTCTACTTCGACTGCGCGAGCCGCGGTACCACCTTGTACGGTGTGCCCGGGCTCGACCTGCGCCTCATCGAGCAGTCGCTGGGGAGCTTTCCGCTGCTCTCGATGCGCACGAGCTTCGAGCTCGGGCCCGCCGGTGACGCGACCGGCGTGCACCTCTTCACCGGCGTCCTGGCAGTGGGCGACGGATGAAGCTGCCGGGGGCCTGGCTCGTTCTCATGCTCGCCTGCGCGTCGGCGCCGACCCGCGATCCAGGCGCCTGCGCGACGCCTGCTGACCGAGCCGAGATTCTCCAGGTCCAGGTGGGCTGGAACCGCATGGATGCACCCGGACAGCCGCCAGTGATCGACGTGCAAAGGCCCAGCCGCGACGTCCGCCAGGCGGAATCGCTCGCCAACGACCTGCTCGCGCAGTGCAGGAAGGGTGCCTCGATGGAGTCGCTGCAGGACCGGTATTCCGAAGTGCCCGCAGGCTCGGTGGTGGTGGGCCGGCAAGCCAAGGTGCCGTTCAAGGCGGTGGCGCTCTGCCTGCGCAAGACCGAGTGCGCGCTGGTCCGCAGCAGCGTCGCTTTCCACGTGCTCAAGCGGATCGGCTGATCTCTTCCCAGGGTCCTTCGAGGAAGCCCGCGAACTCGACTCCGATGCCGGGCGGCTCTGCCCGGCGCCAGCGGACCTTGGCGTGCACGTGGAGCCCGCGCCCGTGAGGCAGGTGGATGGTGGCGACTAGATCTTCCGTCTCTACGGGCAGATCGACACGCAGGAACGCCCCACCGGGAGAGATGTTCTCGGCGGTAGCGAGCAGATCCCGCGCGCCGGTCCGGACCCGCGCCTCGAGTTGCACTCCGCGCCGGGTGTACTTGCGCCGCCGCCGGACGGAATCGAGATCCTGCCATTCCACAAGACGATTTGACGCAGCCACGCGGTACTCGTCCACTTTCCGCATGCGAGGAGGTTACGACGCGATGCGACACTTGACTGATTCCGGCGGGCGACCTACGCCTCGCTGCATGGCTGAAGAAAGCCCCGCATCCTCCCGCCGGATCGTCGAGCGAGGCCGGTACTACGAGGACTTCAACGTCGGCGACGTCTATCGCCACCACTGGGGTCGCAC
>VBKQ01000262.1 GCA_005879505.1 Deltaproteobacteria bacterium | reverse complement strand
CTCGCTCTGCGCCTGCGCGGGGTCGTATACGAGCGGATCGACACCGATCAATCCGATCGACGGGGGCGGATCGGGCGGGTCCGCCGACGGCGGGTCCGACGCGGGGGCGGACGGCGGTGTCGACGGCGGTGCTGATGCAGGGCCGGACGCCGGCTGCGTGCCGCTTTCGTTGAGCGGTCTGGCTGTCCTCGACACCTGCGCAGGGTCGGCACAGCTGCCTCAGAACGGTTTCGCAAACATCTCCGTCATCGATGCGGGTTGCCAGACAGACATCACCCTGACCACCTCGAGCACATCCTGCAGTGGCACGGCGAGCGGTGGCAGCGTCGACTCGTTCGGCGGCACCTGCGCCGCGATGCAGTGCGCATCGACGTCGCTGCCGGGCATGATCTTCTGCAGCAGCACCAGCGGCCTCTGCCAGAGCCAGATCTGCGACGCCGGGACGTGCCCGTGATCCAGCTTTTCCACGTGAAGAAGACCTATCCCGGCGATCCACCCGTGCTGGACGACATCACCCTGCGCGTCGACAAGGGCGAGTTCATCTGGCTCACCGGGCCTTCCGGCGCCGGCAAGAGCACGCTCTTGCGGCTGCTCTTCTGCGCGGAGAAGCCCACCAGCGGGCAGATCCTGATCGGCGGCAAGAACATCGGCCGCATCAACCAGGCCGGAGTTCCCTACTTGCGGCGCAACATCGGGGTCGTCTTCCAGGATTTCAAGCTGCTCGACAACCGGACCGTGCTGGAGAACGTGGGCTACGCGCTGGAGGTGCTGGGCGCTTCCGACACGGACATTCGCGAGCGCGCTCGCAGGCGCCTCGATCAGGTGGGCCTCTCGCACAAAGCGATGAGCCTGCCGCGGCGGCTCTCCGGAGGCGAGCAGCAGCGGGTCGCCATCGCTCGCGCGCTGGTGAACGAGCCCACCATCCTGCTCGCGGACGAGCCCACGGGAAATCTCGATCCCTCGCTCACCGACAGCATCCTCCAGCTCCTCTTCGATGCGAACGCGCGCGGCACCACGGTGGTCGTCGCCACCCACGACCGCACCTTGCTCCAGCGCTGGCATCGCCGGACGGTCGGCCTCGAGCGCGGAAAGCTGGTCTTCGACGCATGATCGCGCACGTCGCCTGGAGACTCTCGCGGCGCGCCGCGGTGAACCTCTGGCGGGCGCCGCTGCTCTCGCTCGTGTCGGTGCTGACCATCGGCCTCTCGCTCTTCATCGGCGCCACGTTCGTCCTCGGGCTGTTCACCGCGCGCAGGCTACTGACGTCGTGGGGGGCGCAGCCGAGCATGACGCTCTACCTCAATGCGGCGACGACCGATGCGCAGGGGCTCACGCTGGCGCAGCAGATCCGCGGGAGAGGCGACGTCGATGTGCGGTACGTCGACGCGGCCGTGGCGCTGCAGCGGCTCCGCGCCGATCTAGGTGAGCTGGGCCCCGCTCTCGACGGCTTGACGCAGAATCCGCTGCCGGCTTCGCTGGAGATCAGGCCGCGGGCGCCTCTCGCCGCCACCTCGCTGCGAGTGCTGGCCGCGGAGCTCGAGCAATCGCCCGGCGTTCGCGACGTCGAATACGGGCGCGAATGGCTCGACAAGCTGGAGGCGCTCGGCCGGGGGCTTCGCGCGTTCGGCGCGGGAGCGCTCCTGGCCGTGATCGGGGCGGCGCTGATGGTCGTGGCCAACACCATCCGGCTCGCGGTGTACGCGCGGCGCGACGAGATCGAGATCATGAAGCTGGTGGGAGCGACCGACGGATACGTCCGCGCGCCGTTCCTGATGGAGGGCGCCCTCCAGGGTGTGCTCGGGGCCGGGGTCGGGGTGGGGGCCGTTCTGGCGGCGCAACACTTGCTGCTGCCGCACGCGTCGCAGGCGTTCGCGGCTGCGGCTGGAGTGGGCGCGCCCCACTTGTTGCCGGCGCACGCCGCCGCGCTGCTCGCCGCGGGCGCGCTGGTCGGATTCGTGGGCAGCTGGATCGCGGTGGCACGTTTTCTCAAGACATGATCGCCCTGCTCCTCGCCGTCGCCGCCGCCGCGTCGCTGCCCGAGGTGCGGCAGCGTCTCGCGGACGAGCGGGCCGCGGCGGAGAAGCTCGCCGGCCGCGAAGCGGGCGTCCTCGGGCGCCTCGCCGATCTCGAGCGGGAGATCGAGGTGGAGTCGCGCGCGCTGCGGGCGGCGCAGACGCGGCTGCGGTCGGCGGCCCAGCGGCTGGCGGCGGCGGAGGAACGGTCGCAAAAGACGCAGGCTGAGCTCACGGCCGCGAGCGAAGCCGCCGCACCTCGCCTGATCGCCAGGTACCGGCTGGGGCGCGAGGGGTACATCCGGTTCCTGCTCGGCTCGACGAGCATCACCGACCTGCTCCGGCGGCGCAGGCTCTTCAACTTCCTCCTCAAGTCCGACCTGGAAGCGATCGCGCTGCTGCGCACGCAGGCGGACGCGACCAAGGCCGCGCGAGACGAGCTGCTGGCGGCGCACGTGGAGCAGGACCAGAGCGTGAACGCCGAGGCGGAACGGCGGGCATCGCTGCAGGAGAAGATCGACCAGCAGCGCACACTGCTCGCCTCGATCCAGCGCGAGAAGGCGGTGCACGAGGAGGCGGTGCGGGAGCTCGAGGACGCCGAGAAGCAGCTGTCGCGCAAGCTCGCGGAGATCCGCAGTTCGCACCCGGCACTGAGGGCGCCGGAGATTCTGCTCAAATCTTCCATCCGCAGGGCCCGGGGCAGGCTGCCCTTCCCGGTCTACAAAGGCCGCATCGAGGTTCCCTTTGGCCGGGCCGTCGACCCCCGCTTCGGGACGGTGACGCTGCAGACCGGCATCGACGTGCGCGCGCCCAGCGGAACACCCGTGCATGCCGTGTGGGACGGAAGAGTGGCGCATGCCGGTTGGTTCAGGGGATTCGGCAACCTTCTCATCGTCGACCATGGGCACGGGATGTTCTCGCTGATGGCGCACCTCGACCAACTGCGCAAGGCGCTGGGGGACGGCGTCCGGGCGGGCGAAGAAGTGGGCACGGTCGGCGAAACGGGCTCGCTCAAGGGCCCTTATCTGTACTTCGAGTTGCGCGACGGGCAGAAGCCGCTCGATCCGGAGCAGTGGCTGTCACGCAGGCACAGGGGCCCACCGCTGCTGGCGGGCGCCAAAGGAGGCGCGGCGAAATGAAGAGGTTCCTCGTGCTCTGCGCGTGCGCCATGTTGGGCGGCTTCGTCGCGGTCCGCGTCGCACAGGCCGCGCGCGATCCGGCGGGCCCCTACCGGAAGCTCGATGTATTCAGTCACGTGCTCTCGCTGGTCGAGAATAACTACGTCGAACCGGTGGACGAGGCGAAGCTGGTCTACGGAGCCATCGACGGCATGATCCACACCTTGGATCCGCACTCGAGCTTCATGGACCCGCGCTCGTACGCCGCCCTCAAGGAGGAGACCGAGGGCGAATACGGCGGCGTCGGCCTGGAGCTCGCGACGCGCGGCGACGACGTGGTGGTGGTGGCGCCGATCGACGACACTCCCGCCTCGCGCGCCGGGTTCCAGCCGGGCGATCGGCTGATCGAGATCGATGGACGCGCCGTGCACGGCTGGCGCGAGACGGAGGCGGTGCGCGCGCTGGTGGGCCCGCCGGGCACCAAGGTGACGGTGAAGGCGCAGCGCGCCGCTTGGGCGGAACCGCGCACGTTTACGCTCGTGCGCGACGTGGTCCGGCTGGTCTCCGTGGAAGGAAAGCTCTTCGATCGCAAGCTGGCATACGTGAAGATCAAAACGTTCCAGGATCGGACGGACGCATACCTGCGCAAGTCGCTCGACTCGCTGCGGGCGGAAGCAGGCGGACAGGTCGCCGGCCTGGTCCTCGATCTGCGCCACAATCCCGGCGGACTGCTGGATCAGGCGGTGAAGGTCGCCGATCGTTTCCTGGACGGAGGCGTGATCGTCACCACCAAGGGCCGCAGCGGCAAGAACGTCGAGGTGGAGAGAGCGCATCCGAAGAGCGGCGAGCCGCGCTACCCGATGATCGTGCTGGTGGACGGCGGCACGGCCAGCGCCAGCGAGATCGTCGCCGGCGCGCTTCAGGATTCAGGCCGCGCAGTCGTGATCGGCACGCGGACGTTCGGCAAGGGCTCGGTGCAGACGGTCATCGAGCTCGAGGATGGTTCCGGCCTCAAGCTGACCATCGCCCGGTACTACACGCCCTCCGGGCGCAGCATCCAGGAGCGCGGGATCACGCCGGACGTCTGGGTGAAGGCGAGCGCGGCGGACGACGACGCTCCGCGGGAGCAGAACCTGCCCGGGCACTTCAAGGGTGAGGAGGGGAGCACGACCATTTCGGCGTCGCTCCAGCCGCCCGCGCCGCAGCCGCCGGCCCCCGACGATCCTCAAGACGATCCGCAGCTCAAGGTAGCGCTCGACACGCTGCGGACGTGGGCGGTGTTCAAGCGGACCCTGCCCCAGCCCGCGGTGCGCACAGCGCAACCCTGATCTGGGGACACCATACGCAACCCGCGCCGATCCAGTTGGCATCGGGAATTGCGTATGGTGTCCCCCGATCCGCATGCACACACTGTCCAAGGGCGGGCGGTGTGCCGCGGTGCATCGCCGTCTGGCCGGTCGTTTGACAAGCGAGCGGGCGTCACGTACAGTCCCGCGCCACTCCGGGCCATACCCCGGAAATTGCTGGAGTTTTCGTGGGTGCAATGCCGATGACCCGGGTGGAGGCGCTGTTTCTCGCAACGTATTTCCTGGTCCTGCTCATCCTCGCGGTCTACGGGTCGCACCGGTACGTGATGGCGTACCTGTTCTACAAGTACAAGGGGAACCTGCCGACGCCGAAGGGGAAGTTCGAGATCCTCCCCCGCGTCACCATCCAGCTCCCCCTGTACAATGAAATGTATGTCGTCGAGCGTCTGATCGAGTCGGTGGCGCGGATCCAATATCCGCGAAACCGGTTGGAAATCCAGGTGCTCGACGATTCGACGGACGAGACGCAAGGCATCGCCCGCGCGAGGGTCGCGCAGCTGCGCCAGCAGGGCCTGGACATCTCCTACATCCACCGCGACCACCGCAGCGGCTACAAGGCCGGCGCCCTGCAGGAAGGGCTGAAGATCGCGCGCGGCGAGCTGGTCGCGGTGTTCGATGCGGACTTCGTCCCCGGCCCCGATTTCCTCTTGCGCTCCGTGCAATTCTTCACCGACGAGCGGGTGGGGATGGTGCAGGTCCGCTGGGAGCACCTGAACCGCGAGTACTCGCACCTCACGCAGGCGCAGGCCATCTTCCTCGACGGCCACTTCGTCATCGAGCACACCGCCCGCAACCGCAGCGGACGCTTCTTCAATTTCAATGGGACTGCCGGCGTCTGGCGCCGCGCCACCATCGAGGACGCGGGGGGCTGGCAGCATGACACGCTGACGGAGGATCTGGACCTGAGCTACCGCGCGCAGCTCGCGGGCTGGCGCTTCGTCTACCTTCCGGAAGTGGTTTCGCCGGCGGAAGTGCCGGTGGAGATGAACGCGTTCAAGTCGCAGCAGCACCGGTGGGCAAAGGGCAGCGTGCAGACCGCGCGCAAGCTCCTGCCGCGCATCCTCCGCAGCGACTTGCCGCGCGAGGTGAAGCTGGAGGCGTTCTTTCATCTCACCGCGAACTTCACCTATCCGCTGATGATCCTGCTCACGGTGCTGATGCCGGTGAGCATGGTGATCCGCTTCAAGCACGGATGGTACGAGGTGCTCCTGCTCGATCTGCCGTTCTTCTGGACGGCGACGATGAGCGTGGTGCTCTTCTACATCGCCAGCCAGCGGGAGATCGGAATGCCCTGGTGGAAAGGCATCAAGTACCTGCCGTTCATCATGGCCTTCGGCATCGGGATGTGCGTGAACCAGAGCAAGGCCGTGATCGAGGCGCTGGTCGGGTACGAGACCGGGTTCACCCGCACGCCCAAGACGGGGATGCAGGGAAATGACCACAGCTGGCTGAAGAAGAAGTACCGGACCCTTCTCACTGCGCAGCCGCTGCTCGAGCTCGCTCTCGGAGGGTATCTCACCTCTGCCATCTGGTTCGCGCTCGACAAAGGCGTGTACTTCTCGCTCCCCTTCCTGCTCCTCTTCCAGTGGGGCTTCTTCTACGTCGGGCTGGTCTCGCTCCTGCAGGGTCGCATCGCGACGCTGCTGCGCTGGTTCCGCGGCTCGACGGAGGATGCTACGCCGGCGTTGGAGTAGCGCGCGCGAAAGTCTGCATGTACTAAAGGGGCTCGCGTGCCCCACCCGACTCCGATCGTATCGCGGTCCGCGCCGCGAGGGCATCAGTCATGAGGGCGATGGTCCTCTGCGCCGGATTCGGGACGCGGCTGCGCCCTCTCACCGACAAGGTCCCCAAACCGCTCGTGCCGCTCTGCGGCCTCCCCCTTCTCCGCTACAACTTCGCGCTGCTCAAGAACGCCGGTGTCGAGGAGATCGTCGTCAACACCCACCATCTCGGCCCCCTGATGGAGCAGGGCGCCCGGGAGCTCGCTCGGGAGCTCGCGATCGACCTGCAGCTCTCGCGCGAGGAGAAGCAGATCCTCGGCACCGGCGGCGGCGTCCGGCGCGCGGAGAAGCTGCTGGGCAACGGCACCTTCTACCTCTTGAACGGCGACATGATCTTCGACGTCGACCTGGGCGCTGCCCTGGCGGCGCACCGGAAGGCGGGCGCCGTCGCCACCATGGTGCTCGCGCCATATCCCCGCGGCGCGACGTACGGGGCCGTCGAGGTCGACGCGGCCATGAACGTCCGCCGCATCGCCGGCCGCGGCGCGGCGCCGGAGCCCTCCCTGATCCGCGCGCATTTCACCGGCGTTCACATCCTCGAGCCGCCGCTGGTCGCGCGCTTGCCCGCGGAGGGGGAGAGCGACATCAACCGGACCGCGTACGTGCGCGCCATCCACGACGGCGCGAAGATCCACGGATTCATGCAGAACGGCTACTGGGGAGACCTGGGCGCGCCGCGCTCGCTCTTGCGGGCCCACCTGGACGTGCTCGAGGGCCGGGTCCCGCTGCAGCGCTTCCGCCCTGGCTCCGATCCGTTCGAGCACTGCGACGAGCGCGCGCCAGGCGTCTACGTCCATCCGACCGCGCAGGTCGACGCCGGACTGCGCGCTCCCGCATTGATCCACGCAGGCGCCAGGATCGAGGCGGGGGCGATCCTCGGCGCGGGCGTGGTCGTCGGGGCCGGTGCGCGCGTCGATGCGGGCGCGCAGGTGGAGCGCGCCGTGGTCTGGCCGGGCACGCACGTCGCAGCCGGCGAGCGCGTGATCGATCAGATTGCTGCGCCCGGCGTGCGGCTCGACTGCTGAGGCAGGAGCCTGAGCCCCAGGACCACGAGGATGATGGTGAGCACGGTGGAGACCGCGAAGAGCGCCAGAGGCAAGGTCGGAACATACTTCAGGCTGACCCGGTGTTCGCCCGCGGGCAGCCAGATGGCCCGGCGGACCAGATCGCTGCCGATGAACGGTGCCGGAGCGCCGTCGACCTGCACGACCCAGTCCCGGTCGAGCGTGGCCGCAACGACCCAGTAGCCTGGCCCGCTCTGACGAACGCGGAAGTGCATCTCGTCGCCGTCGTCGATGAAGGACACGAGCTCGGAGGTCGGATCGTACGCGTGCGGCAGCGCCGGCGCGTCGAGGGCGGCGACGGCTGTTTCCAGCAACTCCGGCCGCGAGCGAGCTACCGCCGGTAGATCGGCCGACGAGATGTATTCGACGCGCCCCGGCCGGAAGAGC
>VBKQ01000261.1 GCA_005879505.1 Deltaproteobacteria bacterium | reverse complement strand
CAGGGAACTTCGCCGCTGCAGCTCAAGCCGATGAACCGCGACCAGGTGGCGCGGATGCGGGAGAAAGCGGCCCCCCCGGCGAAGCCGATCCGCGCCGATAAAGTGAACACGGGGCCGATCCAGCGTGGCTCCGAGCCGGACCCTGTCCTGCAGCCGATGGTGGAGAGGGAGGGCATCCGGCGGGGAGAGCTGAAGGACAACCTTCCGCACCTGCTCGCCGCGTTCTACAACGCGAAGGAGACCGGCGAGCTCGGCCTGATGAAGGGGCAGGTGAAGAAGATCATCTTCTTCGAGAGCGGCTTTCCCGTGTTCGCGCTCTCCAACCTGGTCGCCGACCGCCTCGGACAGTTCCTCGTCCGCGCGGGCAAGATCGACGAGCAGACGATGCGGCAGGCCGCCGACGAGGCTTCGAGCAAGAAGCAGCGCACCGGCGACGTCCTCATCCAGATGGGAGCGCTCAACGAGGAGGAGCGGCTCTACTACATCGGACAGCAGATCAAGAGCATCCTCTATTCGGTCTTCGCCTGGGAGGAAGGCGTCTTCACGCTCTCCTTCCAGGCGATGGCGCGCAAGGAAGCGATCAAGCTGGACATCCACCCGGCGAACCTGATCATGCGCGGCGTGAAGAAGCTGTACAAGCCCGAGCGGCTCAAGCGCCTGATGCCGCAGAGCGCGCGCCCGACGCCGAGCCGGGATCCGTCATTCAACCTCAGCGACGTGGAGCTGCAGGCCTGGGAGGCGCACCTGCTTCCCCGCTGCGACGGCAGCCGCAGCGTCGCCCAGCTGGTGAAGCTCGCCGGCAAGCCGGAGAACGACGTACTCGGCACGCTCGTCGCCCTCGCTTCGTTGCGCGTCCTCGATCTCCGATAGTCCCTATGCTGCTCACTTAACGTCGACGTCAACGTCGACGTACCTCATCCGTCTCACGCCCTTGACACCCCCGCGCGACCGCCATACACGTCCGCGCCGCAATGATCTCCCTCGGCACGCAGGTGGGCCCGGTCGAGAGTCCATTCACGCCGGAGCAGCAGCAGCGGTTCGATGCCGGCCTCGAGCGTGCGATCGCCAAGTACCCGTCCGAACGCCGGAAGGCCGCCCTGCTCGCGGCGCTGCACCTCGCCCAGGACGAGCTGGGCTGGGTCTCCGAGCCGGCGATGGCATACGTCGCGTTCCGCCTGGACGTTCCGCCGGTGCGCGTCCGCGAGGTGGCGACGTTCTACACGATGTACCGGCTGCGGCCGGTCGGGCGCCACCACATCGGCGTCTGCAACTCGATCTCGTGCTGGGCCATGGGCGCGGAGCAGGTGCTGCGCCAGTGCTCGGAGATGCTCGGCATCCGCCCCGGTGAGACCAGCGGGGACGGGCACTTCTCGCTGGAAGAGGTCGCCTGCCTCGCGGCCTGCGGAGGCGCGCCGGCGGTACTGGTCAACAACTACACCTTTTACGAGAACGTCACGGCGGAGTCGCTCAAGGCGCTGATCCGCGACCTGCGCGAGCAGCCCGGGAAGGCGATGGCGAAGGGGCCGCTCCCGCGCCTTCCCGACCCGCACGCCCACATCGAGAGCCAGAGCACCCCGCAGGCCACCGGCACGCTCGGACAGCCCGCCGTCACCACGCGCGCCGAGGCCGGCAGCACGGAGCCGAAGCGATGACGGGCCCGAAGATCCTCACCGCCGACTGGGACAAGCCGCAGAGCTGGTCGCTCGATACCTACCGCGCCAGCGGCGGCTACCAGGCGCTCGCGAAAGCGCTGAAGATGCAGCCGCAGCAGATCGTCGACGAGGTGGTGAAGTCGAACCTGCGCGGGCGGGGCGGCGCCGGATTCCCCACCGGCATGAAGTGGAACTTCGTGCGCAAGGAGACGAGCTTTCCCAAGTACCTGGTGGTCAACGCCGACGAAGGCGAACCGGGGACGTTCAAGGATCGCGAGATCCTCCTGCGCAGCCCGCACATGTTCCTCGAAGGCCTGATCATCGGCTGCTACGCCATCGAGTGCCACCTCACCTACGTGTACTGCCGCGGCGAGTTCCGCGAGAGCGCGATGGCGCGGCTGGAGAAGGCGATCGAGGAGGCCCGCGCCGCCGGCTACATCGGGAAGAACATCCTCGGCTCCGGGCTCGATGCGGAAGTGCACGCCGTCTATGGCGCCGGCGCGTACATCTGCGGCGAGGAGACCGCGCTGCTCGAGTCGCTCGAAGGTCGCAAGGGCTATCCGCGGCTGAAGCCGCCGTTCCCGGCCAACGCGGGTGGCGGGCTCTTCAAGCAGCCTACCGCGGTGAACAACGTGGAGACGCTCGCGAACATGCCCGCCATCGTCACCATGGGCGGAGACGAGTTCAGCCGCCTGGGCCTGGTCCCGAAGAACGGGGGCACCCGCCTCTACGCCGTGAGCGGCCAGGTGAGGAAGCCCGGTGTCTACGAAGCGCCGATGGGGATCAGCTTCAAGGCGCTGCTCGACGAATACTGCGGCGGCATGCGCCAGGGCTCGACGCTGAAAGCCATCATCCCCGGCGGCGCCTCATCGGCCGTGATGACCGCCGCCGAGGCCGACTGGGCGAGCGACTTCGACACGCTCAAGGCGAAGAAGACCATGGCCGGCTCGGGGGCGGTCGTCTACCTCGATCAGTCGGTCAACATGGCGCAGGCGCTCGCGAACTTGATGCACTTCTTCGCGCACGAGAGCTGCGGCCAGTGCACGCCCTGCCGCGAAGGGACGGCCTGGCTCTCGCGCCTCTTGGACAAGATCGTCGCCGGCAAGGGCGAGAAGCAGGACGTGGACAACGTCCACCAGATCGCGCGCCAGATGGAGATGAAGACCATCTGCGCGCTGGCGGACGGGGCGGCCATGCCGGCGAAGAGCTACATCGAGAAGTTCCGCGCCGATTTCGACGCGCTGGTGCGAGGCTGACTTGGCCGAGGCGATCCTCTTCTATCTCTTCGCCATCGGCGCGCTGGTCGCCGGCGCGCAGGTGATCTTCCGCCGGAACCCGATCTACGGCGCGCTCTCCCTGGTCGGTGCCCTCTTCTTCCTCTCCGGCATCTACGTCCTGCTCGCGGCACACCTGATCGCGATCCTGCAGATCATCGTGTACGCGGGCGCGGTGATGGTGCTGTTCGTGTTCGTGATCATGCTCTTGAACCTCAAGGAAGAGGAGCTGGGCGAGCAGCGGATCACGGCCTGGAAGGGCATCGGTCTCGCGGCGGTGGTCGCTTCCTTCGGCGTGATCGCCTGGAGGGCGCTCGGTCCGGCATTTCCCCAAGGCGCGCTGATGCAGGGCGACCGGCGCGTGGACAACGCCTTGCTCGTCGCTGGATTCGGCGGCGTCAAGACGGTCGGCCGCATCTTGTACCTCGCCTCGATCCTGCCGTTCGAGGTCACCTCGCTCCTCCTGCTCGTCGCGGTGGTCGCGGCCGTGGTCGTCGCGAAGGGGAGGATCTGATGGACTTCTTTCACGCCCACCAGGCGCAGCATTATCTCGTGCTTGCGGCGATGCTCTTCGCGCTCGGCGCCGCCGGCGTCGTGCTGCGGCGCAACGCGATCATCGTCCTCATGAGCATCGAGCTGATGCTCAACGCCGTGAATCTCACCTTCCTGGCGTTCTCCCGCTTCCCGTTGGTGCCCAACTCGCCGATGGGCAGCTTTCTCACGGGCCACGCGGCGGTGTTCTTCGTGATCGCCACCGCCGCCGCGGAGGCCTCGGTGGGCCTCGCCATCATCATCGCCGTCTTCCGCAGCCGCACCTCCGTCAACGTCGACGAGTTCGACACGCTCAAGCTCTAAGGAGCCGAAGAGTGGAAGTCACCTGGCTGCACCTGGTTCCCCTGCTTCCCCTGATCGGCGCCGCGATCTGCGGACTGGTGGGAAAGTGGCTTCCCAAGAGCTGGGTCTACGCGGTGGCGTTGGGCTCGGTCCTGCTCTCGTTCCTCATCGGGCTGCGGGCCTTCATCGGCCTGGGCGAGCAGGCGCCCTTCTTCCATGAGCTCTGGTTCAACTGGTTCTCCGCCGGATCGCTGCGCGTGGACATGGCGTTCACGTTCGACCGGCTCTCGGGCGCGCTCACGCTGGTGGTGACGGGGGTCGGATTCCTCATCCACGTCTACTCCGTCGGGTACATGGAGGAGGACCCCGGGTACTGGCGCTACTTCTCGTACCTGAACCTGTTCATCGCCGCGATGATGACGCTGGTGCTCGGCGACAACCTGGTTGCGATGTTCGTCGGCTGGGAAGGGGTCGGGCTCTGCAGCTACCTCCTGATCGGGTTCTGGTTCACCGACGAGGAAAAGGCGTACGCCGGGCGCAAGGCGTTCGTCGTCAATCGCATCGGCGACTTCGGATTCCTCATCGGGATCTTCATCCTCTTCAACCAGACCGGCACCGTGGGGATCGCGCAGCTCAACTCCGCGGTGCTTCCCTTGGGCGTCGCGTCGATGGCCGCGCTCTGCCTCTTCATCGGCGCCACCGGCAAGAGCGCGCAGCTTCCCTTGTACATCTGGCTCCCCGACGCCATGGCGGGCCCGACCCCGGTCTCCGCGCTGATCCACGCCGCCACGATGGTGACGGCCGGCGTGTACATGGTGGCGCGCCTCAGCCACCTGTACGTCTCGGCGCCGGGCGTGATGGCGGTGGTCGCGGTCGTCGGGGTGCTGACCGCGCTCTGGTCCGCGCTGATCGCCACCTCGCAGAACGACATCAAGAAGGTGCTTGCGTACTCGACGGTCTCCCAGCTCGGATTCATGTTCATCGGCGTGGGCGTGGGCGCGTTCTTCGCCGGCACCATGCACCTGATCACGCATGCGTTCTTCAAGGCGTGCCTGTTCCTCGGATCGGGCGCGGTCATCCACGGCCTGCACGGCGAGCAGGACATCCAGAAGATGGGCGGACTGCGGAAGTACATGCCCTCGACGCGGACGACGTTCCTCGTCGCCACCGTCGCCATCACGGGCATCCTCCCCATCTCCGGGTTCTTCTCCAAGGACGAGATCCTCGGCCAGGCGCTGCACACGCGCGCGTTCAGCTTCCTCACGCTCACGCCGAACGGCAGCGCGCACCTCACCTGGCTCGGGCCGCTCGTCTACGCCGTCGGGTCGTTCGCGGCCTTCCTCACCAGCTTCTACATGTGGCGCTGCTACTTCCTCACCTTCTCGGGCGAGTACCGCGGGCCTGAGTGGGACCGGGCTTCAGCACTGGACCTGGGAGCACTTCACCGAAGGCGTCTTCTCGCGTCCCCGCGGCGGCGCCCCGGAGGAATTCTCGCCATATCTCGGATACGGCATCGCGCTGATCGTCGGCTGGGCCGGCTGGGCCTGCTCGTACGCGCTCTTCTTCAAGCGCGGCCTGGCCGGAGACGAGCTGCTCACCGCGCGCGTCCACGGCCTGCGCCGCGCGCTCGCGAACAAGCTGTACGTCGACGAGCTGTACGACTTCGTCGTCGTGCGGCCTTTCTGGGCACTCGCGCGCGGACTGTTTCGCGTCGTCGATGCGACGCTCATCGACGGCCTCTTCGTGAACGGCATCCCCGCGCTGATCGCCTGGGTGGGCGCGATGGCGCGCAGGTTCCAGAACGGCGACGTGCAGCGGTACCTGGCGGTCACCGCCCTCGGCGTAGCCGCGTTGCTCTACGTCTTCCTGGTGAGGGGCTGATGGCGTTCATCGAGTCCCATCTGCTCACGCTCGTCACCTTCCTGCCGGTGCTCGGCGCCCTGCTGATCGCGCTCCTGCCGCGGGGGGAAGGGGGGCAGCACAAAGGCATCGCCTTCCTCTTCAGCCTGCTCACCTTCGTGCTCTCGATCCCGCTCTGGACCGGTTTCCGAGCCGCGCCGGGCCGGTACGCGTTCGAGCAGAAGACGGAGTGGGCGCCGGCCCTCGGGTTCAGCTACCACGTCGGCCTCGACGGGGTGGCGCTGCTGCTCTTCCTCCTCACCACCTTCCTGGGTCCCATCGTCGTGCTCAGCTCCTGGAAGTTCATCCAGGAGCGGGTGAACATCTACTGCATCTCGCTCCTGCTGCTCGAGACCGCGATGCTGGGCACGCTGGCCTCGCTCGACCTGGTGCTCTTCTACGTCTTCTGGGAAGCGATGCTGATCCCGATGTACCTGCTGATCGGGATCTGGGGCAGCGATCGCCGCATCTACGCCGCCGTGAAGTTCTTCCTCTTCACCTTCATCGGCTCGGTCTTGATGCTGCTGGCCATCTTCTGGCTTTGGAGCAATTCGGGCCGGAAGAGCTTCGACTACGTCGACCTGCTCAACTCGGGGATCGTGGACGGTTCCACGCAGAGATGGCTCTTCCTCGCTTTCGCGCTCGCGTTCGCCATCAAGGTGCCCATCTGGCCGCTGCACACCTGGCTGCCGGACGCCCACACCGAGGCGCCCGCGGCAGGCTCCATCATCCTCGCCGGCGTGATGCTGAAGATGGGGACCTTCGGGTTCATCCGATACGCGATGCCGCTCTTTCCCCAGGCGTCGCTGGCCTTCGCGCCAGGCATCGCCGTGCTCGGTGTCATCGGCATCGTCTATGGATCATTGATGTGCATGGCGCAGACGGACCTGAAGCGGCTGATCGCCTACTCCTCGGTCGCGCACCTCGGATTCGTGATGCTGGGCCTCTCCGCGCTCACGCCCGAGGCGGTGAGCGGCGCCGTCCTGCAGATGGTGAACCACGGCATCTCCACCGGCGCGCTGTTCCTCATGGTCGGGTACCTGTACGAGCGGACGCATACGCGCGATCTGGCGGCGTATGGCGGGCTCGCCACCGTGGCGCCGGCGATTGCCGCCACCTTCCTCGTCATCACCCTCTCCTCCATCGGTCTGCCCGGCACCAACGGGTTCGTCGGCGAGTTCCTGGTGCTGATCGGGACGTTCACCTCGCGCGCCCTCGCCGGGGCGGTCCCGCTCGCGGTGATCGGAGCCAGCGGCGTGATCCTGGGCGCGGTCTACATGCTCTGGGTGTACCAGCGCGTATTCTTCGGGCCGCCGCGCAAGGCCGCCGGGCACGGCCTTCAGGATCTGACGGTGCGCGAGTGGTTTACGGTCGCGCCACTGCTGCTCGCCATCGTCGTCATCGGATTTGCCCCACAGCCGCTGCTCTCCGCCATCAAGGAGCCCGTGGACTCGTTCGTGCAGCGTGTGAGCCACGCGGATCGCCCCCCGCCCGTGCGCAAGGCGGAGGTGGGGCCATGAACTACGACCCGAACGACCTCTACGGCGTGCTTCCCGCCTTGATCTTGTCCGCCGGGGCGCTGCTGCTCCTGACTAGCGAAGTGTTCCTGCGCAACGTAAAGCCCGCGGTCCTCGGTCCGGCGCCGGGACCGGCAGAGGCGGCCCAGCGGGAGCTCCCGCCGGGGGCTGATGCGAAGCCGCAGGCAGCTCCGGCGCCGCCCGATCGA
Source organism: Deltaproteobacteria bacterium (assembly GCA_005879505.1). GTDB lineage: Bacteria > Myxococcota > Myxococcia > Myxococcales > 40CM-4-68-19 > 40CM-4-68-19. The sequence continues at coordinate 11,950 of VBKQ01000261.1, read as the reverse complement.
AGATACCAGGCTTGGGTGGCCGCGGCCTTCGCGGCCGCAGCGCTCTGGGCAGCGCTCTCCCGGCTGGGCGATCCGGCGGTCCCGCTGTTCTCGGGCGCCGCGGTGAGCGACGGATTCGGCCGCGTCGTCGCCGCCGTGGTGTGCGCGGCGCTCCTCTTCTCCTGCATCGTCGCCTTCTCTTATCTGGAGTCGCTACGCGCGACGCGCGGCGAGTTCTACGCGCTGGCGCTCTTTTCGGCCGCGGGGATGTGCCTGCTCGCGCAGGCGACGGACCTGATCGTCATCTTCATCTCCCTGGAGGTGATGTCGCTGGCCGTGTACGCGCTCTGCGCGTATCTGCGGCGCGGAAAGCGCCCGGCGGAGGCGGCGTTCAAGTATTTCATCCTCGGGAGCTTCGCTTCCGCGATCTTCCTCTACGGCGCGGCGCTGGCGTTCGGTGCCACGGGCTCGACGAGGCTGGCCGACGTCGCGGCCGCGCTGCGCAGCGGCGGCCCCTCTGGCGCATCGGCGTTGCTGTATGCCGCCGTGGCGCTGCTGGCGTCCGGGTTCGCGTTCAAGGTGGCCGCCGTTCCGTTCCACATGTGGGTGCCGGACGTGTACGACGGCGCGCCGGCGCCGGTCACCGGCTTCATGGCTGCGGGGGTGAAGGCAGCTGCGTTCGCCACGCTGGTGCGGATCCTCGTCAGCGGCTTCGGAGACGCTTCCACGGGTCCCCGCGGATGGCGTGCGCTGGTGATCTGGCTCGCGCTCTTGACCATGCTCTTCGGAAACCTGCTGGCGATCCCGCAGCGCAGCGTCAAGCGGATGCTGGCGTATTCGGCCATCGCGCACGCCGGATATCTGCTGGTGGCGGTGGCCTCCATGGCGTCGGCGAGCCCGCGCGCGGACGCGACGCAGGGCCTGCTCTTCTATCTCGCTTCGTACGCGGCGACGGTCATCGGCGCTTTCGGCGTGGTGGCGATCATCGAGCGCCGGCTCGCCCTGAGCGGAGCCGGAGACGACCTCTCGTCCTGGTCGGGCCTCTCCGACCGCCATCCCGGCCTCGCGGCGGCGATGTCGCTGTTCATGGTGTCTCTCGCGGGCGTCCCGCCGACGGCCGGGTTCATGGCGAAGCTGACGGTCTTCCGCGCCGCGATCGAGGCGGGGCTCGCGCCGCTGGCCATCTTCGGCGTGCTCACCAGCGTGGCGGGGCTCTACTACTACCTGCGCGTCGTCGTGTACGTGTACATGTATCCGAGCGCGAAGGGCGAGCCCGTCCAGGGCGGCCGCCTCCTCTCCGCCGGTCTCGCCATCGCCGGCTGCGCCCTGATCGTACTCTGGATGGGGATCCAGCCAGGAACCTTCGCGTCGCTGACGCAATCGGCCGCCAACGCTTTCGGGCGTTAGCGACTCCAAAGTCTGATTCGAAGAGTCACATCCGTTTCAAGAGGACGTAGATGGCGCCGACGCCGCCGTCGTGCGGACGGGCGGTAGAAAACCCGAGCACATGGCGGGCGAAGCGGGCAGTGTGCATCCAGAGCTTGAGGGCATCCTTGAGCACGGGAACTTGGTCCTTCGAGTGCAATCCCCGGCCGTGGACGACCAGCACGCAGCGCTTTCCCTGCTGGCGCGACCGGGAGAGGAATGCCTCGAGCTCGGACTTCGCTTCTCCCTTGAGAAGCCCATGCAGATCGACATGCCCCTGTACCGCGAAATCGCCTCGCCGCAGCCGCTTCACCACGCGCGGGTCGAGGCCGCGGACGTGGCCCTCGATGAACTCGTCGGAGTCGGCGATATCGAACGGCACTTCCCCCGTCACCAGCGCGCGCAGCTCGTCGTAGGCTTCCAGATCGGGATCGAGCTCCGGCCTGGCGACGGAGAGCGGCTCACGCCTCGGTTTGACGCGGCCGCTACGGTCCTCGAGCGGCTTCGCCCCGTCTACCGCCACCGTCCACAGCTCCTCCTCGGTCAACTCGCTTGGCTCGCGGCGCGGAGGAGACTCTTCCTTCCGCGCCCTTTCGGGCGCTGGCGCTGCGGGCGCCGTCGGCAGCTTCACCCCGGAGAAGGGATTGTTGAACGGCTTCTTCTTCGACACGGCGGACACCTCACCCGGTGGCATCCGGGTCGCCTCTTCACTCCTTGCGAATTCCCAGCCGCTTCATCTTGCGCCACAGGGTTGTCGTGGAGACGTCCAGCTCGCGGGCGACCTTCTCGATCTGCCCTTCGTTGCGCTGCATCGCCACCTCGATCGCGCGCCGCTCGGCGTCGTCCACTTCCTGCGCGAGCGTGCGGACGCCTGTGTCCGGATTGGCCGGAGCAACGGCGGTGCGCGCCTCGATGAAGACGTCCGCGGCGTCGATCTCGTCGCTGTGCGCGAGTGCCGCCGCCTGCTCCACCATGTTCTCCAGCTCGCGGACGTTCCCGGGGAAATCGTAGGCGGTCATCTTCTTCAGCGCTCCCTGCGTGAACGTGCGCCGCGTGGCGTTGCGCTGGTTGAAGCGGGAGATGAAGTGCTGCGCGAACAGCGGGATGTCCTCTTTCCGCTCCCTGAGGGGAGGCGCGTGCAAGGGAACGACGTTGAGCCGATAGTACAGGTCCTCGCGGAAACGTTTCTCCGCGATGGCCTGTTTCAGGTCCCGGTTGGTCGCGGCGATCACCCGCACGTCGACGGGAATGGAGGCGTTGTCGCCCACGCGGCGGATCTCGTGCTCCTGGATCACGCGCAACAGCTTGGCCTGGAACGCCGGCGTGGTCTCCGCGATCTCGTCGAAGAAGAAGGTGCCGCCGCTCGCCTCTTCGAACAGCCCCTGCCGCAGCTTGACCGCGCCCGTGAACGCGCCCTTCACGTGCCCGAACAGCTCGCTCTCCAGCAGCGTCTCGGAGATTGCGGCGCAGTTCACCGGGACGAAGGGCCGCGACGATCGCTTCGAGTTCACGTGGATGGCGCGCGCAATCAGCTCCTTGCCCGTCCCGCTCTCGCCCGTGATCAGCACGGTCACGTCGGTGGGAGCGACGCGGACGAGCCGGGTGAGCAGCTCGCGCATGGGCGCCGAGCGCCCGACCAGGTTGTCGAGCTTGTAGCGTTGCCGGAACTCGTCGGAGAAGAGCCCGACGTCGACCAGAAGCCGCCGCTGCTCCAGCGCGCGCTGCACCCGCATCAGCAGCTCGCTCTCCTTGAACGGCTTGGTCACGTAGTCGTAGGCGCCCTGCTGCATCGCCTCGACGGCGCTCTCCACGGTGCCGTAGCCCGTCATCACGATCACTTGCGTCGAGGGCGAGATCTCCAGTGCTCCGCGCAGGACCGCCAGCCCGTCGAGGGGAGCCATTTTCAAATCCGTGAGCACCACGTCGAACGGCTCGGCGAGCAGCCGGGAAAGGGCGGCCTCGCCGCTCTCCGCCTCCGTCACCTGATAGCCCTGCTGCCGCAGCACCAGCGCCGTGGTGGTCCGCATGTTGCGCTGATCATCGACGATCAGGATTCGCGGGCGCGGCTGGGGCGCGTCGGGGACGGCCGGTGGGATCGCCACGTCGGACATGGTCTGCAAACACTACCTTGCATTTCTCGACCCGGCGGCAAATTTGCCGGGTCAGGAGGAGTCGTTCTGCGCCTCGAGCGGCAGACGCAGCTTGAACTCCGCGCCGGGGCTCAGCCGGCCCAGCTCGATGGTGCCTCCGTGATGCTCGACGATCCGGCGTACCACGGCGAGGCCGAGACCGGTCCCCATCGCCTTGGTGGTGAAGAACGGTTTGAAGATCTTGTCGACCACGTCGGGCGGGATGCCCGGCCCGCTGTCGTGCACGACGATCTCGGCGAACGGGCGGGAGTCGATGGTGCTGCGCGAGGCGCGCACTTCCAGCCGCCCCGTGCGGGGCATCGCCTGGTAGGCGTTGAGGAACAGGTTCACGAGGGCTTGCCGGAGCAATCTCGCGTCGGCGCGCACCGTGGCGGCATCTTCGGCGACGCGGACGGTCACCGCCACGCGCTGCGTCCCATCGCCGGACTGCTGGCGCGCAGACTCGATGGCTTCCTCGAACAGTGGCCGCAGCGGAACCGGCTGCAGCGCAGGCTGGACGGGCCGGGAGTAGTCGAGCAGGTCGCCGACCATCCGGTTGAGCCGGTCGGCTTCCTCGCCGATGATGTCGAGCAGCAGGGCCGCGTCGCCCTGCGGCTTGACGATGCGCCGCAGGCTGCCGACGGAGTTGAAGATCACCCCGAGGGGATTGCGGACCTCGTGCGCGATGGAGGCGGAGAGCTCGCCCAGAGCGGCGAGTCGCTCGCGGTCGATCAGCTCCTTCTGCGCGCGCGCCAGCTCGGCATAGCTGCTGCGCAGCGCCTCGTAGAGCCGCGCGGAGAGCAGCGCCAGGGCGAGCTGGCCGGCGACCGCCAACGCGCGATCCATCTCTGGGCGCGTGAAGCTGCGCGCGTGCTCGTCCAGGACCAGCGCCACCCCCAACACCTCGTCGCGCGCGATCAGCGGGACGGCGAGGCGAGTGCGCGCCGTCGCGGCTGGTCGCGCAGGATCGGGCGGCTCGAGGTCCTGTACGACCCGGCGCTCGCGAAACGCCGCCATGGAGACCGATTCCTCGCCGGGTCCGAGGATGGCCCCCTCGGGCGCCCGGGCGTGGAAGCGCAGCGCCGGCTCGCTCGGGTCCGGGAGCAGGACGACCCACCGATCCGCGTCCAGGAGCCGCCGCAGCGTCTCGCCTCCCATCTCCAGCAGCCGCCCGACTTCGAACGATCCGGCGACGCGGCGTGCGACGTCGTTGAGCAGCGCCATCTCCTCCGCCTGCTCGCGCAGCTCGGTGTTTCGGCGATCCAGCTCTTCCAGCCTGCGAACGGTCTCCAGCGCGGCGCCGAGCTGCTTGCCGAGGAGTCCGAAGGCGTTGGCGATGGTCGTGTCGAGATCGGAACCCGAGCAGGAAATGAGGAAGGTGGGAACGCCGTCGATGGGGATGGAAGTGACCATCGCCGCCGGCGGCGCTCGCAGGAACGCATCGCGCGGCTTGCCGAAGCCCGCCGCGAGAACCGCGGGGAGATCGTCGATCAGCATTCCTTCGGTGGAGCTGCGCGGCATCGGGAACGCCGAGTCGGGAATCCAATCCGGCCAGCGCTGCTGGATCTGCGCGATGAAGGGATTTCCGGAACCAGCCTCGACGACCCGGAAGCAACCAGGGCCGAGCTCGCACAGGGTGGCCGAAAGACCGAGCCGCTCGAGTCCCTCGCGCGCCACCCGGAGGATGCCGGCCTGCGTGGTCTCGCGCTGGGCGGCAACGGCCACGTCGACGAATCCGCGGATCAAGCTGGCGCTGCGGGCGCGCAGGCCCTCGTGCGTGATCACCACCAGCACGGCCTGCTCGCCCGCGGAAGCAAAGGGCGCCAGGTGGGCGCGCGAAGGGATTCGTTCGCCGTTCCCACGGATGCCGACGTAGTCCAGCTCCGCAGGCACCAGCTCGCCTCGGGCGCGTGCCGCGATCCGGCCGAGCACGACGGGCTGGTCTTCCGGCGCGACGAATCGGTGGATCGGGTCTTCGGCGGCGACCAGCTCCTCGAGAGGAACTGCGGCGAGCTCCGCCAGGTGGCCATTGCAGGCGAGGATGCGCCGGTCGCTCATGATCATCGCCGCGATCGGGAGCGCATCGACGAAGGCCTGCAGCTCGCCCGCGGTCACCGCTCGCCCTTGCGCAGGACGCGCTTGTCGCCGATCCGCAGGGTCAGCCTCTCGCGGTCGAAGTACTCGAGAAGCGGAATGGCGAACTTGCGCGTCAGTCCGGTGAGCTCCTTGAAGGACTGGGCATCGATCGACCCGTGCTCGGAGAGATGCGCGAGCACCCGGCGCCGGAGATCCACGCTGTGGCGACAGGCCCGCATTCTCCAGGACCCCGGCGAGCTTCTCCTGCGCGTCGGCGTCCGCGCCCGACAGCTTCGCCGCGGCCCCTGGCGGATGGATGCGCTCGGCGTCCGCTCGAAGCTCGCCTCGCTCGGCGAGCGACGCCAGCGCTTTCGCGAACAGCTTCGGAGGCGGAGATCCGGTGCGCTGGCGCAGCTCTTCGCGGGCGATGGAGGGATCGATGGAATCGCGGGCCGCATGCTCGTGCAGGCGCGCCAGGACCTTCGCATCCAGCGCTTCCAGCACTTCCTTGTGCACGTAGAGGCGGGCCTCGCGGTCATAGAGCAGTGCCTTTCCCACCTGGGCAAGCCGCTCCAGCGCCTTCTCGGCGGACTTGACCGTGAACGCGCCGCGCGCGGCCAGCCTCTGCGGAGAAGTGCCGGGGTAACCGGACTCGAGCAGCAGGCGGTCCGCCTGGGCGAGCGGATCTTCTCCCGCGAGGGCCTGTAGCGCTTCCGCGTCCGACTCGCGCCGCCGCCGCTTGCGCGCCGCGACGGCGAGGATGCGGCCGCCGCCCAGGGTGGAGGCATGGAACCGGGGGCCTCTCCCCAGGGGTGGGCCGGAGGACACGATTGGATCGTGTCCCCGACCGGGTTTGGGGGACACCATTGACGTCTTGGGCAACTCGCCGCGGAGAAGGAACCGGAGCCCGGCGATCGCTGCCGTAGGACGCCCCAACCGGAGCTGACCCACGGCGCGTTCGCCCGGCGCCAGCTCCGCGCGGTCGACGAGGGCGACCACGCACGGCACCTGGGCAGTTCCGATGTGCGCGAGCAGCCGCGCCCGGTTCCGCAGCGGTCGAGCTGCCCAGGGAAGCAGCTCCAGCTCGACGTCGAGGACCTGCGCGGCGCCCACGGACTGCAGCGTGCCCGCTTGGACCAGCGCAGCGCCCCGAGGAGCCTCGTGCACCTCGATTCCGGCCAGATTCGCCGCGGTGCGCTGTCCTGCACGCGCCTTGTCGACGGGGCTGCCGTGGACCTGGACGCCGCGCACGCGCACGCCACGGGCCTTGGCGCCGGCGCCGGCGAGATCGACCTCATCCCCCGCCGCGAGGGCGCCGGAGAAGAGGGTCCCCGTGACCACCGTACCGAAGCCCTTCACCGCGAACGACCGATCGAGTGGCAGGAACAACGGGGCCTGCTCCGGCCGCGGCGCCGCCTCCCGTGCCTTGACGACGTCCGCCAGGGCCCGCACCAGCTCCGGCAATCCCTTGCCGGTTCGCGCGGACACCTCGATGATGGGCGCTTCCTCGAGGAAGGTTCCCTCGACCAGCTCGCGCAGCTCGGCCGTGAGCAGCTCGCGATGATCGGCGCCAAGCTCGGGAAGCAGGTCCGCCTTCGTCATCGCGATCACCCCGGCCTGGACTCCGAGCAACCGGAGCACGTCGAGATGCTCGGCCGTCTGCGGCATCGGCCCCTCGTCGGCGGCGACACAGAGCACCGCCACGTCGATTCCACCCGCCGCCGCGACCATCGCGCGCAAGAAGCGCTCGTGACCGGGGACGTCCACGACGCCGGCGGTGCCGACCCCCGGCAACTCGAGGTGCGCATACCCGGCCTCGAGCGTGATGCCGCGGCGCTTTTCCTCCGGCAGGCGATCCGTGTCGATGCCCGTGAGCGCGCGGACCAGCGCAGTCTTGCCGTGGTCGACGTGCCCGGCGGTTCCGACGACGACGCGGAGCGGGCTGCTCATTCGTCCACCCATGATATGCCGGGGGCGAGCTTCTTCTTGTCGAGCTCCGAGTCGCCCCGCATCACCGCGACGGGGGCGGCGCAGTAGAGCGTGCTCCAGAGCGCGGCCGGACGATGGTTGCCGCTGCGTCGCAGCCCGCCGAAGGGGAGCCGCCCGCTGGCGCCGACAGTGGGTGCGTTCCAGTTCACCACGCCGCAGGCGAGCGCCCGCTGGCAGCGATCGAACGTCTGCTCGCTGCGCGTGTGCACGCTCGCCGCCAGACCGTAATCCGTGGAATTGGCGATCTCCAGCGCCTCTTCCTCGGATGCGGCAGGGTAGACGGCGAGGTCGGGACCGAAGAGCTCCTCGCGCTCGTACGCCGTGCCGCGGCGTTGCTGGACGAAATGCACCGACGGGCTGACGTAGCACCCGTCGAGACCGCGCGGCTGCAGCCGGCGGGGAGCGAGGAGGCACTCCGCATCCGTCGCGCGCAGGCCCCGCTCGAATTTCTCCAGCGCCGCCGCGGACGCGAGCGGTCCCATGAATACGCCTTCGTCGAGAGGGTGCCCGATGGAGAGCTGCTGCGCGAGCTGCACGATCCGGTCCGCGAACCGCCGCGCATCGCCTACCACCACCGCCCGGGACGCGGCGGTGCAACGCTGCCCCGCGGAGACGAAGGCCGAGAAGAGCACGTCGTACGCTGCCTTTTCCGGATCCGCGTCGGCGAGGACCAGGGCAGCGTTCTTGCCGCCCATCTCCAGCGCCAGCAGCTTCGTCTGATCCTCATTCGCGCGCTGGATGGCCTGGCCGACGGCCCAACTTCCGGTGAACAAGACCGCATCGACGCCGGAGTGCGCGCTGAGAGCCGCGCCGGCCGCCGGTCCTCCTTGCACGAGGTTGAATACACCACGGGGAATACCGGCCTCCTCCAGGCATCTGGCGTAGACCTCCGCTGCGTGCGGCGCGATCTCGCTCGGCTTGAACACCACGGCGTTGCCGCACGCCAGCGCCGGCAGGATGTGCCCGTTGGGCAGATGGATGGGAAAGTTGAAGGGCCCGAGCACGGCAGCGACGCCCAGGGGCCGGAACCGGCACTCCGCGCCTCGCTGCCCCGGCGCGGGAAAGTTGGCGACCAGCTTGAGCCCCTCGTCGGCGGTGATGCCCGCTTTCGCGCTACAGGCCTGCGCCTCCAGGCGCGCTTCCCAGAGCGGCTTCCCGACGTCGAGGGCGATGGCCCGCGCCAGCTCCTCCTCGCGCTTCGCGAGCACGGCCCCGATCCGGCGCACGAGCCGGGCGCGATCGTGCAGGGGGAGCTCCGCGAACCCCTCCTGTGCCACCCTCGCAGCGCTGACCGCCCGATCGACCTGCGCCACCGCCCAGGGAAACCGGCCGAGCACCAGTGAAAGGTCCGCCGGCGAGCGGTCCTCGATGATTGCGTCGGGCGTCGCGGGCTCGCCCCAGCTTCCGCCGATGAAGTCCATCACTCGAAGGGTATCGTATGCAGCCGCTCGCCGTCCTCCGCTTCGAGAGCTTCGACGGCCGATGGAGGAAGCTGCACTTCCGCATCGCGGAACGCGCAGACGGTGCGCACGGCGCGAAAACGGTTGCGGCCCTGTGTGCGCTCGACGGAGACCAGCCGTTCGTCGATCTCGCCAGGCGTCGCCTCCGTGCCGGCGGGCAGCCGCTGCCGCGCGAGCTTGGCGCGGCGAAAGCGGCGGATGGGCTCGATCAGCTCCGTCGGCGCAGAGTAGTGCGGGCCGCCGTCGAACGGATCGATCCGCTCGTCATAGCGGAACCCGATCTTCGTCAGCATCGCCCGGGCGCCGACGCTCTCCGGCCCGACTTCGCCGATCGCCTCCTGGATCTTCTGCGAGAACAGCGTCGCGTAGATCTCGCCAGGCGGAAAGAGCTGCTGGATGAACTCCTTGTTCTCGCGCGAGAGCCGGTCCGCGTCCTGATAGGAGAGCCCAGTGAATTTGCGGCCCAGCGCCTCCCAGAGCGGGCTGCGGCCCTCTTCCTCCAGACGGGGAAGAAGCTCCACCAGGAGGCGGTCGCGAAAGCGCGGCCGGTGCATGGCGATGTAGAGGAACCGCACGTAGCTGAGCTGCTTGCCCGGTTTTCCCTGGCCGCGGAACTGCGGGTCGACGACCAGGCCGCCGATCTCCGTCGGCCCGTCGAAGTTGTACCCGATGGAAAGCACGCGGTGCCGGAAGTGGCGGTCCACGCTGTACGAGTAATGCTCCTTCTCGTAGACGTCGAAGAAGATGTGCGGCGCGTCGCGGGTGCCGTGCTGGGCGATGATCAGCGAAGAGCCGATCACCTTTCCCGAGCGCGGCTCCTCCATCACGAAGAGATACTCGCGCTCGAACGGGTTGCGGATGCGGCCGTCGAAGGAGCGGGTGGATTTCTCAAGGATCGAGCCGAGCTCCCGCTCGTCGTCGGGCAGGTTGACGGTGTTCAGCTCGGACGCCAGCTTGCTCAGGCCTGGCAGATCGTTCTTCTGGCCGTCGCGGATCAAGTACACGCGCAGAGCTCCACGAGGAGGGATTCGTACAGATCGCACGCCTTCTCCAGTTGCGCCAACTCGATGCGCTCCTCGGGCGTGTGCGCGTTTCCGGTGCTGCGCCCCGGGCCGATGACGATCGCCTCGCATCCGGCGCGCGCGAACACGCCGGCCTCCGTGCTGGTGGGCTTTGCGCGGGGCGCAGGATCGAGCCCGTGCCTCGCGAGCACCGCGCCCACGGATTTCACCAGCGCCGAGGCGTCCGGCAAGGACATTCCCGCCGCGTTACGCTCGGCGGACACCTCGAGATCGAGCTCCCCCTGCCCGAGCTCGCGGACCCAGGTTTGCGCTTGCTCCGTGAAGCGCGCGATCAGCGCGTCCGGGTCTTGGCCGGGCAAGAGACGGGCGTCGAGCTGGATGGCAACCTCCGCCTCCCTGCTCTCCAGGACGTTGAGGCCGCCGACGGCGCCGGCCGGGTCGAACCGCGCGTCGCTGCCGCCCGGCAGCGTCCGCTGCCACAGCTCCTCCAGCGCCGACGCGGTGGCGAGCGCGCGCCAGAGATTCGCCTGCGGCGGGCGCGCCGGAAGGAACGACGTCGCTGCGGGTTGGGGACTGCCCTTCTCGCGCGGCGCGGGGACTTCCAGGATGCAACTCGCCGGCACCACGTTGGTGCCCGAGCCGCCGCGCGCGGCGAGCACCGGCGAACCGGACGTCTTCACCCATTCGAGCGCCTTGAGGATGGCGTTCTCTCCCAGATGCGGTGTCGAGCTGTGCGCCGCCTTTCCCGCGAACTGGAGCTGCTCGATCCCCGGCCCTTCGCTGTTCACCGGCCTGGCCTTGCGGTCCCGGACGAGGCAGCGGACGACGGCATACCCCTTGTGCGCGGAGACGATGCGGAGCTCGCTCGGCTCGCCGCAGAGGACCTGCGCCGGCGACACCTCGCGAAACAGCTCGCTACCCGCGAAATGCCTGGCCCCGCGCAGTCCCACTTCCTCGCCGAACGTGCCGAGGAACCAGAACGGGCGCCGGGCCCGGCGGCCCTGCAGCCTGCGCGCCGCTTCCGCCTTGCAGAGCGCGTCCAGCTTCACGTCGGCAACGCCGAGTCCGTGGAGGAAGCCGTCGCGCTCGGTCAGCGTCCATGGATCGCTCTGCCACCTCTCCAGCGGACCCGGAGGAACCGTATCCAGGTGCGTGACCATCAGGACGCCTCCCGGGCCGGCCACCTCGCCGCCCGGACCGCCGAGGATGTTGACGTGCACCTCCTCGACCACCTGGCGGCGCACCGGCAAGCCGGCCTGCTCCCACAGCGCCTGCAGGAGGTCGGCTGCCTGCCGCGTCCCCTCTGAGGACACCGTGTTCACGCCGATCAGCGTGCGCGCCAGCTCGAGAAATCCCTTCGGCAGCATGGGGCGCTCCGTCTGGCACGGACGCTGCCACAGGTCAACCGCATGGCTAGCTTTCCGGCGCGAAACTTTCCGCGAAGGGAGCGGGCGATGGGCGATACGAAGGCAACGCCGTTTCTGACGGACATCAAGGAGCTCCAGCGGCGCGCGCGCGAGCACGTGGAGAAGGGCGCGGTGACGCCGGCCTACCGGGGAGACGTGGAAACTGCGGTCAGGCTGCTCAACGAGGCGCTGGCGACCGAGATCGTCTGCACGCTCAGGTACCGGCGGCACCACTACATGGCCGCGGGGATCCACTACCAGGCGGTCGCGGACGAATTCATGGAACACGCGCGCCAGGAGCAGGAGCACGCGGACCGTATCGCGGAGCGCATCCGCCAGCTCGGAGGCGCACCCGACTTCAATCCGGAGGGGCTCCTCACGCGCAGCCATGCGCAGTACGCCGAAGGGAACTCCTTGATCGACATGATCAAGGAGGACTTGATCGCGGAGCGGATCGCCATCGA
>VBKQ01000260.1:13012-16909 GCA_005879505.1 Deltaproteobacteria bacterium | reverse complement strand
CAACAGGGGCAAGTAGAGGGTGAACGTGCTGCCCCCTCCCGGGGAGCTGCGCAGCCCGATCTCTCCGCCGAGAAGGCGGGCCAGCTCCCGGCTGATCGTCAGTCCGAGACCGGTGCCGCCGAACGTGCGGCTCGTCGACGCATCCCCCTGCTCGAATGCTTCGAAGACCAGCTCGTGCTTTTCCGGCGGGATCCCGATGCCGGTATCGGAGACCGCGAATGCGAGCACCTCGCGCCCGGAGCGAAGCGCGGCTCCATGAAAGCGGTCGCCGCCAGGTTCCACGTCGACGGACAGCTCGACCCGTCCGGCCGGCGTGAACTTGAACGCGTTGGAGAGCAGGTTCTTGAGGATCTGCTGCAGCCGATGCGAATCGGTGAGGATCGTTTCCGGCACCTTCGGCGACAAGGAAACCAGGAACTCGATCCCCTGGGGCAGCGTGGGCCGGAACATGCGCTCCATGATCCCGCCCACGACGCGCAGCTCGACCGGCTGGACGTCCACCTGCAGCTTGCCCGCCTCGATCCGCGAGAGGTCGAGGATCTGATTGATCAGCGTGAGCAGGTCCTGGCCGCTCGAGTGGATGGTCGAGGCGTACTGCACCTCCTCGGCGTCGAGGCTGCCGTGTTGGTTCTCCGAGAGCAGGCGCGCGAGGATGAGGATGCTGTTCAGCGGAGTGCGCAGCTCGTGCGACATGTTGGCGAGGAACTCGGACTTGTAGCGTGACACCAGGGCCAGCTGGCGCGCCTTGTCCTCCAGATCCGAGGTCCGCTTCGCGAGCTCTGCGTTGGACGCCTTCAGCTCCTCCAGCAGGTGCTCGGTGCGAGAGGTGGTCGCGATGGTGTTCAGCACCACTCCGATGCCGTCGGCGAGCTTCTCCAGCAGCACGCGATGGATGGGCTTGAACCGCGGCAGCGAGCCGAGCTCGACCACGCCCCTCACTTCGCCCTCGAAGAGCACCGGCACGACCAGCAGGCTGCTCGGCGCCGCTTCCCCGATGGCCGAGCGGATCCGCACGTAGTGGGGGGGAAGCTCTTCGACAGCGATGATCCGTTTCTCCAGGGCGCACTGCCCGACGAGCCCCTCCCCCGGAGCGAACCGCTCGGGCGCGCCCTCGCCCGGATGGCCGTAGGTGCTGACCCTGCGGAGCGATTGCCCGGTGCCGGCGTCCTCGGCCACGAAGAGCGACGCGTACTGGGCGCAAACTTGTGGCGCAAGCTCGCCGAGCACGATCCGGCCCAGCTCCTCCAAGCTCCGCCTTCCCTGCAGGAGCCCGGAGACGTGGGCAAGGTTCGTGTTCAGCCAGTCCTGCTCCTCGTTCGCCTGCGTGCTCTGGCGCAGATCGACGATCATCTCGTTGATGCTGTCGGTCAGGTCCTTCCAGCTTCCCGCCATCCCCGGCACGTTCGCTTGACCGCCGAGCTCGCCCTGCGAACCGACTTCACGGGTGACGCGGATCACCTCTGCGGTGAAGGCGCGGAGCTGATCGACCATCGCGTTCACCGTGGTCTTCAGCTCGCGGATCTCGCCGCGCGCGGGAACGGTGATCTTGTGCGAGAGCTCTCCGTTGGCGACTGCGGTCGTCACCAGCGCGATGTTGCGCACCTGCGAGGTCAGGTTCCCGGCCAGCGTGTTGACGCTTTCGGTGAGGTCCTTCCAGGTCCCGGCGACCCCGGGCACCTGCGCCTGGCCGCCGAGCTTTCCCTCCGTGCCGACTTCGCGGGCGACACGCGTCACTTCCGCCGCGAAGGCCCGCAGCTGGTCGACCATCTCGTTGACCGTCTCCTTGAGGTCGAGGATCTCCCCCTGGGCGGAGACGGTGATCTTCCGCGAGAGATCGCCGCGCGCGACCGCCGTGGTGACCAGCGCGATGTTGCGTACCTGGTCGGTCAGGTTGCGGGCCAGCACGTTCACGTTGTCGGTCAGGTCTTTCCAGACGCCCGCGACGCCGCGAACGTCCGCCTGCGCGCCCAGCCTGCCCTCGGTACCGACTTCCCTCGCGACCCGTGTGACCTCGGACGCGAAGGAGCGGAGCTGGTCGACCATGGTGTTGATGGTGTTCTTCAGCGCCAGGACCTCACCCCGGACGTCCACCGTGATCTTCTGCGAGAGGTCGCCGTTGGCGACCGCGGTGGTCACCTTCGCGATGTTGCGCACCTGATCCGTCAAGTTCCCGGCGAGGATGTTGACGTTGTCGGTCAGGTCCTTCCAGGTTCCGCTCACACCCTTCACGTCCGCCTGGCCCCCGAGCTTTCCCTCGGTGCCAACTTCGCGCGCGACCCGCGTCACTTCTCCGGCGAAGGAGCGCAGCTGATCCACCATCTCGTTGACGGTCTCTTTCAGCTCGAGGATCTCGCCCTGCGCCGGAACGCTGATCTTGCGCGACAGGTCGCCGCGCGCCACGGCCGTGGTCACTTCCGCGATGTTGCGCACCTGGGCGGTGAGGTTGTTGGCGAGCAGGTTCACGTTGTCGGTGAGGTCCTTCCAGGTGCCGGCGACTCCGGGGACATCCGCCTGCGCCCCCAGTTTGCCCTCCACTCCGACGGTGCGCGCCACGCTGGTGACCTGCTGCGCGAAGATCGAGAGCGTCCTCGTCATGTCGTTGAGCGTCTCGCCCAGTGCCGCGATCTCGCCCTGCGCGTTTACTTGAAGTTTTCCGTTCAGGTCGCCATTGGCGACCGCGGTCACGACCTTGACGATGCTCCGGACCTGGGTGGTCAGGTTCGAGGCCATGGAGTTCACGTTGTCGGTGAGGTCCTTCCAGACGCCCGACACGCCCTTGACGTCGGCCTGGCCGCCCAGCTTGCCCTCCATCCCCACCTCGCGAGCGACCCGCGTGACTTCCGCGGCAAACGCCCGCAGCTGGTCGACCATCTCGTTGACCGTCTCCTTCAGCTCCAGGATCTCGCCCTGGGCGCGAACGCTGATCTTCTGCGAGAGATCGCCGCGCGCCACCGCGGTGGTGACGAGCGCGATGTTCCGCACCTGGGAAGTCAGATTGGCGGCGAGCAGATTGACGGCGTCGACCAACTCCTTCCAGGCGCCGCTCGCCCCCGGTACCTGCGCCTGTCCGCCCAGCCTGCCCGCGGTCCCCACCTCTCCAGCAATGCGGATCACTTCGGTGCGGATGGCGCGCAACCGCGATACCAGCGCGTTCATGCTGCGGGCCACGCGCAGCGACTGCCCGCGCAGCGGAGCGCCCTCCGGAGATTCCAGGGGCATCATCCGCGATAGCTCGCCTTGCTCCAGGGCTCGGGCCACGACGGCGGTTTCCCCGGCGTGCCAGGTGAGAAGGTCGAGCAGATCGTTGAAGGCGCTGAGCGCCTCGCCATAGTGGCCGGGGAAGTTCGACGGGTTGGCCCGCTCGGACAATCGGCCTTCGGCGGCGACGCGACGGCAAACGCGGAAGATCTCACGCACAAACTGGCGACTTCGAGCGATGGAGTGGTCGGCGGCAGCGCCGACGCTGGCGAGCGGGTGCTGAACGTCCAGACGGGCGTGCGGCCGAAAATCGCCTTCCGTGGCGGCCTCGAGAGCTCGCGCGATCCGTTCGATGTCCGCATGGAGGGGACGGGCGCGGGTCACGGCCGCGAGCGCCAGCCCCGGTCCTTCGATATGGTCCACGGGAATCCTCCTGCGAATACACCTCGTCGGGTATAGTCTGATGATCGATGGTTTCGGACGGCAGCCTGCGACCCTCTCCGTTCGCGGATTTCCTTCGGGCCCGCGTGGAGCGGATCCTCTCCATATTCGACGCCGCCACGAGCACGCCCGGCAGCGTTCCAGGACGAGGAGCGCTCGAGCGCTTCCTCCGCGCGCTGGACGAGCTTGCGGCGGCGGCGCACGACCTCGGGTCGGTGCGTCAGGAGCGCCAGGCGAGACGCGAGCCGGACGTCATCG